>NZ_JAUBUJ010000096.1:0-34727 GCF_036705405.1 Microcoleus sp. B13-B6 | reverse complement strand
TTGAATTGCCCATCAAGTGCGATGTCTGCGGTTAGCTACGCGATCGCGATTTTTTCTAACTTATTCAGCAAGCCCTAAATAAAAAAGCGGTGGCTGGATATGGTTTTAAGCTTTGGTCATAGATTTCCAACAGCTATCAAGCAGATTAAAAGATGTAATGTTTTGGTGATTGGCAGTACCGGGGCTGGGAAGAGTACACTAATTAGTTCAATGTTGAATTTTCCCATTAGCGACTCTGTTACAAACAGCATTTCAAACCCACCATATCAAAAGCCAGGACTACCAATAGCAATCTATGATACACCGGGACTTGAAAATAATAAAAAACAGCAGGATAGGGTCAAGGAGCAAATTGCTAAGTTCATCAAGCAACAGAAATACAAAGAACCAGAAGACCAAATCCATGCAATTTGGTACTGTGTAAACTCTCAAGTTACAAGAGAAACACTAATCGATCGGCGTTGGATTTCGTCAATTGCGAAAGAACTTCCAGTTATTGCTGTAATTACTCGCGCTTCAGGAGTGGAAAAAAGCTGGTTAGAACCTTTTCTCAGGGGCATTTCGGAAATTAAGAAAGTGATCCCAGTCATGGCAGTGCGAGAAAAAACACCTCATTACGACATTAAACCTTACGGTTTAGACTCTTTACTATTTGGCACTGAACATTTACTAGAAGAGATTGCTAAAAAAGCAATTTTGAATGCGATGAAATCCAAGGCAGATAAATCTTTTGGTTTGTGTATAGATGGATGCGCTAAGGTACTTACCGCTCGATTGTTGCCAGTTCCAATGATGCAAACACCGCTAGTAGCTACTCTACAATCTTGGATGCTTGCAGATATTTCCAAAACCTTTGGTTACAATTTTGATGGGAAACTTCTTTCAGAATTGTGTGCAGTAATTGGTACAACAGGTATTGAGGTTGAACTGGCTCAAATTCTCAACAACTTGCCAGGAGTTAATTATGACAATATCCAAACTGTTCATGACGTTTTATCTCAATTTGGTGTTATGCTTAACGGAATGACAGATGCACTACCCTTCAAAGATCAACTAATCGATTTGTTACCAGGGTTGGACAACTTCAATCCAGTAAGTGGATTCCCCATTTTCAGATGTATTGCTGCTGTTACTACTGCTCTCTGCACAGGTTTTCTAGCTCTTGCCTATATCGAGGCGATGAAAATATATAAGCAAGCTGAGTATGAAGGAGAACCACTGCCAGACATCAAAGAAACCTTGAAATATCTGGTGCAACAGTGGATGGAAGCTATCAAAATTGGGTTTGGGATAGGCTCAATTCCCGCTTTTGCAAACTAAGCCATCGTCATCACGAGGCAATTACCTCAACAACTAAAGCGATAACAACTAAAGCGATCGCCCTGGAAAGGTTAATACAGCACTTCCGGGTGTTATGAGGTACAATAAGAATAGATTAAAAAAATACACCAATGAAAGCATATTCAGTAGATTTGCGGACAAAAATAGTAGCAGCCCATCAAGATCAGAAGCTGTCGATCAGAAAAACAGCAGCGATATTTTCCGTCAGTAAAAGTTTAGTTCAAAAACTGGTCAAGCAACAAAAAATAGAGGGTAATTTACAGCCGAAACCCAGGGGAAAACCGAGATATAGTCATTTGAATAATTCCACAGATTCTTTGAGAGAAATAGTGGCAGCACATCCCGATGCAACCTTACTAGAATTGTGTGATTTATTTGCTCAGAAGACGGGAAATTGGGTGGGTAGAACAGCCATGTGTAACGCCTTACACAAGTTGGGATTAAATCGTAAAAAAAAACAGTTAGGAGTAGCCAAGCAGGCACTGAAAGAGTCATGAAATTAAGGTTAGAGTATTGGGAAAAAGTCAAGCATATCGACCCAAAAAATCTAGTCTTTTTAGATGAAACTGGAGTATTGCTAGGTTTAACCAGAACTCATGCGCGTTCCCAACGAGGGACGAGAGCCTATGCGGTCAAACCTTTTTATCGAGGTAAGAAAGTCACAGTAATTGGTGCAATTAGTCTCACGCAAGTAGTAGCATTAATGACCCTAGACAACTCGATGGATAGCCAAGCATTTGAGGTGTTTATCGACAAATGCTTAGTGCCACAATTGTGGTCGGGAGCAGTAGACGTGAATTGATAACTTACCAGCGCATAAAGTAGATTCAATTAAGCCCATGATTGAAGCGGTGGGTGCTTCTATCTTGTGTTTGTCCCCATACTCTCCTGATTTTAATCCAATTGAATTATGGTGGTCGCAACTCAAATCTTTGTTGCGACAGTTTTCGCCAACCACCACTCAAATGGTTGATACGATAATTGCTGTGGCTCTTGACTTAATTAATCCGAAACATCTCAAAAACTGGTTTACTAATTGCTGCTACTGTACCTCATAACATCCGGAAGTGCTGTAATATAGGCGATCGCTATTTTTTGTTTTAGAAAGGGGGTAATAAAATTTTTTCTGAGCTGCATTGTAAACCACTCATTAAGGAATAGCTGATTTCACCTAAATTATCCTTCCGCCATATACAAATGGGAGTCCAAATCACTGTTGCGTAGTTATTAAACTGATCTCGAAAGTCTTTGGGTGAGACTCCAATCTCTCTAGCTGCTTTGACGATCATTCTGCCAAGCGAAAAAGCAATTTTGCGACTAGCCTCATCTTCGTCCTCTTCATCAGACTCCATAAATGCCTCCATATAAGAATCGAAAATGATCGAGAGTTCATTTTTAATGTTGGGGTCAAACAGAAAGAAATCTGCGGTATGCCAATAAGTCTCTTCACCTTGTACTCTTTTATAGCGTTCGAGATTTTCATGAGTTGGTTCAAGAACAAAATTATTCATTGCCTGCAATACACAAACTCTTATTTAACACTTAGAAGTTTAACTTAACTATCTCAGAATTGCCAATCTAAAAATACTTCTGATCGGCCACCTAACCTGGGATTCCCGACGAGGTTTGAACTCGCAATCTTCTGCTTGAGGGGCAGACGGCTTAAACCAATTTGCCTATGGGACTTTAAAACTCGTAACTCCCGGAAACGGAGACGAGGTTGACGGGTTTCGATCCCGCTACCTTCGCTGTGACAGAGCGACGCTCTCCCAATTGAGCTACAGCCTCACAAATTGCTGTTTGGACGGGGTGGCGCTTGACTTCGCGTACTACAACCCAAGGGGGCGATCGCACTTGCAGTCAAGCCTGTCCAAAAGTATGTGACATGACTAATTACCTATTCGGTAAACCCCTGATCAATCAAGATGTTTGGGAGCTAAACTGGTAGTGTCGCGGGTGGTGAATCCGATGCTGAAGTTGTACTACACTCCAATTTCTCTGAACGATCGCCGCCTGTGGGTGGCGCTGGAAAAGCAGATTGCTTTTGAGCCGATCGCCCTTAACCTAGATGGCGACCAATTTGGGCCGGAATTCTCCGCAATCAACCCTTTCCATCGCATTCCTGTATGAATAGATGAAGATTTGACTTTGGTTGAGTCGCTGGCAATTCTGGTTAATCTGGAGGCGAAATACCCCACACCTGCACTGCTACCAACTGAGGCGAAAGCGTTGGGAATTGTGCGGATGGTGGAAATGGTGGCGTTGATTGAACTGTTGCCGGCGATGTTTCCCTTAACAGGTCAAATTCTGGGTGTAGCCGGAGATACAGCGGAAAAATTTGAGGAGTTACTGGCGGATGATTCCCTTCGGGATAGCTCCGCTCGCGCGGACTGATTTTGCAGAGGAACACAATTCAAAATCCCGGAGAGTTGGTGACTGTAAAAGCAGCCATCAAACCCCCAGGATTTAAGTTTTTCCTCTTAAACGAGGCTCAAATTATCTGCTGTGAGCTTTAACTCAATCAGCAGTAGCCAATTCGGTACTAGCACCACCGCGCTTCCGTGTCAGGGTATTGAAAAGCATCTGACCGACAGCTTTAATCAAATTGCCTTCTAACTCCATAAACATCTTCATGTTCATGCCAAAAGCTGCATTAGCTTCGTCAACAATTCGCTCTGCTGTTGCTTCGTCAATCGGCAGTTCATTCATTGCCTGACGGTAGTTACCCTTGAATTCTTTTTCATCAGGAATATCCTGGAATTCATAGAAAGCAGTGCCTTCTCCCTCGGAAAGATTCATCCCGCGCTGGGCAATTCCCTTCAGGATTTGTCCGCCCGATAAATCGCCAAGGTAGCGAGTGTAAGAGTGAGCTACTAACAGTTCCGGTGCGGTCGCCGAAATCTCGCGAATTCGCTCCACATAAGCTTTAGCTGCGGCTGAGGGGGCTACTTGTTCGCGCCAATTCGCACCGTAGTAGTAAAATAAATCTTGCTCTAAGCTGTGTTTGCGATTCAACTCAGAAAAGTAAATTTTTGAAACAACCGGATGCTGCTTTTGGCGTTCCATTTCCTCTTCCATTGCCGAGTAGACAAAGTAGAGGTTTCCTACTAACTTCCGGTAAGAAGTTTTTTCTACAACGCCTTTTAAAAAACACTTGACAAAACCGACGTTTTCTGCCATTGTGTGGGACTTTTTCGTTCCCTCACGCAATTTGGTCGCTAAATTGATGCTCATAAAAAAATTCGGTAAGTGGGAAACTCAGCGTCTTTAGACCTGAGATGGAAACGGCTCGGCGGTTGAAACCGCCGTGAATCTTTGCATTACACGAGGATTGCTAGATGGGAGTGTAATGAATGTAATGTAATTTCGATGGGACACTTCAGCTAGGGGAGCGTGCATCGAAATTACCCTCTCAAATTTGGCAACCCGCGATCGCATAATGTTTGCTCTTTCGAGCCTCCCTTTCGGGGTGATGTTAGCTTGCGCCTTAGTTAACGGCCGGTACTATATCTAGGACACTGATTTAACCCAATAAGTCTGTTTAATCCTAAATTTCTAGAGCAAGGAACTAGCTTCGCATTCCCTGGTAGGTCTTTAACTCTTACCGTTAACGTAGTACCAAGGTACTGAGTCTGGTCAACTGCGGTTTAAGTCTTAGGCTAGAAGCCCAATCTCTTTAGACCTGGGTCGTTGACGCTATACTGTCCAACCTTCTATTTTTGTGAGGGTCGATCAAGTCGCCAAAAATCTAAAATTTACCTAAGTGTTTACCTTAGATCGATTTGATGAGAGATTGTATTAATTTTTATAACAAAAGTTGGCAGTAGTCAGTCGTCAGTAGTCAGTTGGCAGTTGGCAGTAGTCAGTAGTCATCAGTCATCAGTCATCAGCCACTAACTAATGACTAATGACTAATGACTCATCCTCGCCAGCAAACAACTGTCAACTGTCAACTGTCAACTAACTTAGATGTCCAAGTCGAGGAGGTTGAGTTTGGGGCCGTAGGTTTCGATGAATTCGCGGCGGGGGGCGACACGATCGCCCATTAAGATCGTAAAGATGCGATCGGCCTCAGCAGCGTCTTCAATTTCCACCCGTTTCAGCGTCCGAGTTTCTGGGTTCATCGTTGTATCCCACAACTGTGTCGGCATCATTTCCCCCAAACCTTTGAACCGCTGAATGGTGTAATTAGCATTCGCCGGAAATTCATTGCGGATGAGATTGTTCATTTCGCGATCGCTGTAACAGTAGTAATGATTGCGTCCCCGTTCCACTTTATAGAGAGGAGGACAAGCAATATAGATGTAACCTTGTTCTACAAGCGCACGCTGATAGCGGTAGAAGAAAGTCAGCAACAGCGTGCGGATGTGAGCACCATCTACGTCAGCGTCAGTCATAATTACGATGTGGTGATACCGCAATTGACCCGGATCGAATTCTTCGCCTTTGATGCCCAAACCCAGGGCTGTAATTAACGATTGAATTTCGTTATTTTTGTAGATTTTGGCGTCGTCGGTTTTCTCAATGTTGAGAATTTTACCGCGCAAAGGCAGGATTGCTTGGAATTGGCGATCGCGCCCTTGTTTTGCACTGTTATGGACAAAAATTCCCGCCCCTAATGCAAAGTTGTGACTGTTGGGCACTTCGATGTCGTAAACATCGTAGCGTTCCTCTACAGCTTCGATCTTGACAACGCGGTGGTTGTAATTCCGAACCGCTTGGCGAGCATATAGTGCATCACCATTAAAGTAGCGATCGCAAAAACTCTCATACTTCAACAAACACTTATCTTTTTTCGTGCGGCGGTAGATATTGTAATAATCAACATCAATCCAGCCCATTTTCATCTCAACAGCCTTCAAAGCTTCAAGAGTTTTGCGGTAATAAGTTTCGTTCAAAGCTTCTTTACGTTTCTGGCGAAACTCCGGCGTCCACTGTTCCTTAGTTTTTTCGCGCCGCCACTCCAACAAATTCTCATCTTGCCACTGTTCTTGAGCAAGTTGAGAATGAGTCTCCCGTGCTTCAGGATTGTTAGCAAAATGATTGCGAACCCGTTCCGACTGAGCCAAACGGTTTTCTTCGGAACTCCAATACTCTTGCTGGGCTTGGTTCAGCAGTTCATTATTCTGCTGGCGATAAGTTTCATCAGTATCGTAAAACTCCCGCCACTTGCTCATCATGTAAGCTTTATACTCTTCATCTTCCCACTGAGCTTTCGCCTGTTCCGAAAGAATTTGTCGCGTTTCCGGCTGCCGCATCCGCTCTTTCATCATCGCCCGAAATTCATCGGTCATGTGAGCTTGACGGCTCTTTTCAATGACATCGGGCCTGTGCAAGGTTTTCTCAAGGTTCGCGCGGTGTAAAGCCAAGTGATCCTCAGCCGACATTCGCTGAATATTTGTCGGATTGTTGTTGAGTTTGTTAAAGTCAACGTGGTGGCGGTGATTGCCGTCAGATGCTTGATAAACGCCGTGTTTCAGGTTGTAGAAATCCGCTAAAAGATGGGTGTAAATCCACTTATCACTGTTGGGATTCCAAACCATTTCGTAACCGTTAAGTCCCTGACCCTGTTTGTTTTTTTCCGACAACTTGCTGTGGAACGGCATTAATGAATCTTCCGGTGTCAGCATGGCGGCTGCTTTGTAAGTGCCATCCCGCAACATGAATGGATGGTCGGGAGTGCAAGTTATTGTCTCCCCATTGTCTAATGTCAGTTTGACAACTTCAGCATTTGCTTTAGTCATCCGAGCATTAGTTATTCGCTCAAACCCGATGTTTCCACTCTCGCGAATGGTGTAGCAAAAGTGTTCTTTACCTTCTGCTTGTTCGTCAACTATCTGTTTGATAGTTTTTGTGGTGCCGTCAGCTAATTTTATTTCCTGAAATGAAAAAAAACAGCCCCCCGCGGAATCCCCCTCGACCAGGTATATCTCAGACAGGGCGGGGTCTCTGGAGCTACAGTCCGCTAATTTTCCAGGCAAAGGAGACGATTCTAAGACTGATTTTCGGCGCACTAAATCGCGGGCACGACGGGCGGCTTCAGCGGCCTTAAATGCCTGAATTGCTTTTTCCAAAATAGCGTCGGCTACTTGGGGGCGAAACTCCAAATATTCTGTCAATACTTCGCCTACCAAGGAATCCACAATTCCCCGGACTTCGGTATTGCCCAGTTTAGTTTTAGTTTGGCCTTCAAATTCCGGGTCTGGGACTTTCACAGAAATGACGGCTGTCAAACCTTCGCGAACGTTTTCGCCGGCTAGGTTGGGTTCGTTTTCTTTGATTTTGTTGCGCTTGCGGGCGATCGAATTCATCGTCCGCGTCAAAACAGCCTTCAAACCTTCTAAGTGCGTGCCACCGTCGATCGTCCGAATGTTGTTAGCAAAACCGAGAACATTGTCGCTAAAAGCATCAACGCACCACTGCAAAGCCACTTCTATCTGCACGTTATTGCGTTCGCCTTGCACGTAAATCACTTCTTCGTGCAGAGGCTGCTTTTCGCGGTTCATGTAGGCGATATATTCCTTGATTCCGCCCTCATAACAGTATGTTTCGATGCGAGGTTCGCTACTTTTAAGCAGTTCCAAACGGTGGTCGCTAAACGTAATTCTCACGCCCGCATTCAAGTAACCCAATTCTCGCAAGCGCCCCGCGAGTGTAGTGTAATCAAATTCAATGCCAGTGCTAAATATTTGAGTATCTGGCAAGAAAGAAACTGAAGTGCCGGTGCGAGTGCCTTTGTTGGGCTTGGCAGTAAGTTCAGTAACTGGATTGCCTCTTTCGTAGCGCTGTAAATGTTCTTTTTGGTCGCGCCAAACTGTCACTTCTACCCACTCGGACAGCGCGTTAACAACAGAAATACCTACACCGTGCAATCCTCCAGAAACCTTGTAGCCACCACCGCCAAATTTACCGCCGGCGTGGAGTACAGTCATTACTGTTTCTATTCCCGATTTGCCAGTCTTGGCAACGATGCCGGTGGGAATACCCCGGCCGTCGTCTGTCACGGTAACGGAACCGTCGGCGTTGATGTCAATCTCGATGTGAGTGCAGTGGCCAGCCAGCGCCTCATCTATGGAATTGTCCACAACCTCGTAAACTAGATGGTGGAGTCCTCGCGGCCCGGTGGTACCGATGTACATCCCCGGTCGTTTACGGACTGCTTCGAGACCTTCGAGAACTTGAATCTGGTCGGCGCTGTAGCTGCTGGTCATACAAAAATAGCTCCAATAATGAGGCCTAAAGCCCCGAAAGCTTCTAAAATGGGAAAACTCCTAAAATTATAGCACAAAACCGTTAAAGGCGATGCTAGGGCTTTCTGAAGGGAAATTTATTGGGGGGAGGGAGGGGAATAGTTTTCAGATTGCTGGAGGAATGCCCTGCCCGATCGCGGTGAATCAGGGCATGGAGAGAGGGGAAAGCATTGATAGGAGAGGATTTGATAGTTTTTATAGGGAAATATGCGACAGCTTATGCCTAGATTAATTACGATTTGCGGGGCGACGGCGACGGGGAAGTCGGGAGTGGCTTTGGCTTTGGCGGGGCGACTGCAATCTTCGATTCTGAGTGCGGACTCCCGTCAAGTGTACCGCGAATTTGACATCGGAACCGCAAAACCGACGGCGGTCGATCGCACTTGTGTACCGCATCACTTAATTGACATCTGCGATCCGACAGAAACTCTGACACTAGCAGATTACCAGCAACAAGCTCAAAATTTAATTGCTGCTGTTGATTCTCCTCTGTTGTTGGTGGGAGGGACGGGCTTATATATTAAATCGATCGTGCGCGGTTTAAAAATTCCGAGGGTAGCACCGATGCCCGAATTGCGATCGCAACTTGCGGAACTCGGACAATCTCAATGTTACGCGATGTTGCAGCAGGTCGATCGCTCTGCGGCTGAGAAAATTCACCTCAATGACCCAGTAAGAACTTTAAGAGCACTGGAAGTATTTTATGCGACCGGTCGCCCTATTTCCGAACAGCAGGGCGAAAATCCTCCCAATTATCCTATTTTACAAATTGGGTTGGATTGCGCGATCGATGTTTTGGTCGATCGGATCAAACAGCGCACCGAACAAATGCTAGAACGCGGTTGGATTGCTGAAGTAGAATATTTGTGTAAAAAATACGGCTGCGATTTGCCACTGTTGAACACGCTGGGTTATCAGGAAATCAAACAATATTTGGCTGGCGAGATTAAGCTTGAAGAAGCCAAAGAATTAACAATTTTGCACACGCGGCAATTTGCGAAGAGACAGGGGACTTGGTTTCGGGCCTATCCTCAAATTGAATGGTTTGATGTTAGCGCACCAGATTTGTGCGATCGAGTTTGGCAGAAAGTGCAAGAATTTGTCAACGAAGATTTTGGGGCTCGCAAATAATCATGTTAATAAGTTCGTAGTAAGGACGACCATGATCTAAGAAAGCTGTGAGATCATATTGAACCTTTCAGCGATAAGTAGCAGGAAATAAAACTTCTATTTGAGGAGAGGCGAGCACCGGATCAGAATGAGCCAATCTCACCAATACTCTGCAGAATGTCTCATTTCTTAACCAATCTTGCAGGAATTCGCGCAATTGAAGCTCAGCAGGTAGCAATGTTTGGTAAATAGAGCGTTCAGAAGATGTCTCTAACAGCCGATGAAAAACTGATTCGTAGGCTTGTGCTTCTGTGGGAATTGATGCCCAGTTAATGGGTGATATTACCAGCAGCGAAACATCATCAGCTTTGTAATCTAGTTGCTTATTAATCAGAGCTACAGCCTTATTTACCAAGTAGCCTCCAAATGTAAAATAGCGGATACCTTTAGATGAACGAATATAGGGAATTTGGTCAATCCGACAAATCCTCCGCAGGTTATCTCTTGCTTTTTCTAAACTTTCGTGTAGGCTCCGGGTTAAAACCTCACTCGGCAATTCCTCCTTGTGGATGATTTGCCAGACACGATCGCAAACAAAAGCATCTGTGCTAATTCCTCTACCCCCATAGGTAAAATCAATGGCACTACCTTTTTCAGATGATGGTTCAACAAGGATACCAGCCATCGAAGCCTTGCGTACCCGCCAAATTTTACCTGCAAAACGTACCAGAATTCCTGGTCTAACTCTGAGTAAGTTCTCAGCAGGAACTTCACCTAAAACTTTAGATGTGTAACGTAATTCTATGGTTTGGGAACTCCGGCAAAAGTTACCGTAGATCATTCGATAATCGACAAGTTTGTGCAGGTTTGCATCAGCACCATATTGATTTTTGAAACCATGACGCTGAAGATAACTATTATTAGCTAATTCACCAAGTATTGTTTCGATAGATGAGCGATCTAGATAGTCTTGGTGATCGAATAGCTTGCACAATTCTGCAATTCGAGTGAAGCGACCACCCTCCGATGCAATGACGCTGAGACACTGTTGCCCAATCGCTCCAAATAATTCATAGGGAGAGCGAATAGGTAACTCACCTTTTTTCGCTGCATCGACAAGAGCAATAAAACGCAACGACTCAAAGATTATATGATCGGAATTATCCGGTACTAGGCAGATAACATTTGTTTTATTGGCGCGTCGATTACTGCGACCAATTCGCTGTAGGAATGATTCAACCCCGCTGGGTAATCCCCAAAGAATTACAGCATCAATATCACCGATGTCAATACCAAGTTCTAATGTACTGGTAGCAATACAGATCGCAGTTCTTGCAGCAGTAAATTTTTGCTCAGTTTCCGCTCTAACTTCTGGCGAGAGAGATGAGTAATGAGTAAAAATGAGGGGATTTAAGCTTTTTTCATGCTGCAAAATTCCTGCTAACCGTTCACATTCTCGGCGAGAATTAGTAAAAATCAATAGTTTAGTCTGCCTCCCTTCTGTCAACTTGCGAATGAGCTTCAGAAAGCTGGCTTCATCAGCAATATGCCGGACATGGGCATCAATAGAACGATGAGCAGGAAATTGAAGGAATTCAGCACTAGCTGCTGATCCAAACAAGAAATCACGCACGTCTGAAAGTCTCCCCACTGTTGCAGATAAGGCAGCCCATTGCAACTCTTGTCCTAAGCTTTTTTGGAGTCTTTGAAATAGGATAGATAGTTGCAATCCTCTCTGCGTGTTGTAGAGAAGATGCACCTCGTCAATAACTACAGCGCAAACTGTTTGTAAAGTTGCATCTTTGCGGAAAAGTAGCACTTCCAGCGATTCTGGCGTTGTTACTAGAACATGGGGTGTTTGCCCAGATACTAAATCATCGCGATCGCCATGACGTATGCCAACACGAAGTCCCAATTGAGCCAATGGCGGATACAGCCGCTTTTCTAAATCATTAACCAGTGCCTTAGTAGGCGCAATATAAATCAGAGTCAAGGCTTCAGTTGTGACAGCTTTTCGCCAATAACGACTTAGCAAGGGAGCCAAAACAGCCTCAGTTTTCCCAGAACCAGTACCAGAAGATAGGACAATATTTTGACCCTTTACTAGCGGTTCAATAGCAGCTTCTTGTACCGGACGCAAAGCTGTAAAACTTCCATAAAATGCTGAAGCAACACGGCGCTCCAACAATTCAATGCTACTCATTCTATTTCCTCAAGCTGTCGGTCTAAAAACTTCACAACTTCCTTAATCGTTTGACGAGTACGGTCTTGAACTGCAATAGAGCCAGTTTTTTTGACAACCGCAGTCAGACCTAGTTCAATAGCCGATGAATTAGTATCCCATCCATAAGCAATTCCATGAAAGGCCTTAATTTTTATGGTTAACTCTTGTAACTGACTAATCTCTAGGGGACTCATTTCAAAGGTAGAAAGCGCATCCAATTGAGCATAGTCATAATCCCACCGACCCTTACTAATCAGACGATTCCTGCACTTGCTGACAAATTCTGGTGTCACAGCAAAAAAACTCATGCCCTGAAATTGCTGACCTGCAAAAAACTGGAATAGATTTTGAAATGCCATTTCTTGATGGGCTATATTTGTAATGTTAGATAAAACATCCTCAAATTCATCAAAAAGTATGATAATCCCTCTCATTCCCGAAGCACAGGCAAGGGTATGAATATCTCTAATTGCTGCCCAAGACTGAGCGTAACCTTGAGATTTAAAGTCAAATAAAAGTGCCTTTGTTGTATAGTTTTGCCACTTAATTGTTCGAGTTAATTCTAGTTCTTTTCGGTAGCACATCCGGCTTTTATGTATCAACTCCTGATAAAGATGCTGTGTCTTATAATTACTTTTTTGAAACAGCAAATCCTCTACTAAATCTTTATTAACTCTTCCGCTCATCCAAGCGCGCAAGGCAATAAAAATAGCTGGAGATTCAAGGGATTGAGAAAAATCCCATTGCCCGTTATTCGTTATTTTTTGCCATTGCTTACCTGCTGTTCCTTTACTCTCACGTGCTTGTTCGCAAACCCAGTCAAAGAAAGGGCGGACACCTCTATCTTCAGAGTTGTTTGGAATCTCTAAACCACGCCAGATTGCACCCAACATCTGATCCATGCGATTGAAACGGACAGCAGATTTAGCATCCAGTGTTACGGAACTAACAGCAAAATTTGCTTTTAAAGCGGTTTCACGGATAAATCGCAACAAGTGACTTTTGCCAGAACCGTAGTTAGCTTTTAGCAATAGCGCATCCGTTTTTCCTTGTTGAAGCCTAGCGGTTAGCTCCGTAATCTCTGACAGTCTACCTACTGTGAAATAGCGTACCTGACCATCAGGGGGAATTCCAAGACGAAGAGATTCAATGACTCGCTGCACTTCTATATTCACCGATTATTCCTCCCTAAGATGATCCATTACGTCGTCGTATATAGTTTCCGCTGACCTGATTTCTCCTTCTAGATGGTCATCAAAATGTGTAATCAAAGCTGTTACTAGGACGCGCCAAAAGCGAACACCACTGAGTGCCGGATGAATTTCATAAAGTTCTTTTACAAAAAATTCAACTTTTACTTCAGAAGGTAATTCTAGTGTCGCTTCTGGATAAGCAGTTGCATAAATACTCAGGATTTTCTTAGCCGCGCTCTGATAGTCTGATAGCTCTGTTACTACCTGATCAAAATTCCAGATAGTATCTAATGCTCTCGGTTGACGTTGTTGCTCTGGCTTGCCGATTCGTCCTTCTAAAGCTCCATAGGTTATGATTCCGTGTTTGGGGTCTGTGAAAAAGTCAGGTGTGGTTGCATAGATGAGAAACAGACCCTTCAGGGCTTCAATATTATTGATCAGAGATAACAAATTGTTGTGAGCATCCCGTAGAGAGGATTTACGCATAATAGAGTAAGCCTGTTCAGCCTCATCAAACAGGATGAGTAATCCTTTGTAGCCGGAAAGTCTCACAAATCCCGCAAGGGATTGTAGCATTAGTTTCGCATTGTCTTTATTAACAATTTTGTTAACTTCAAATCGCTTCCGGTACATAGCCACGCTACCTTCTCCACTGAACCATTGGAGAATTTCAGCTCTATTTTGTTCTTGAAGAGCTAGATCGGGGGATTCAGGCAGAAAAGTTTCCCAGTATTTTTGAATCATCTTTTTAAAATCAATATCAATGCTCCTATCGAGAATCAGAGCTTCTCTAGCTTTAACGTAATCCTCGTAGGAAACTTCGTTACTAACTTTACAATTGCCTGTAGATAAATAAGCTAAAGATTCTTTTAAAACTTGCCCAAAGGGTGCTGCTTCGTTTTCAGTTAAGTAAGAGCTCGTTGAAATATTCCGCAAAATAGAATAAAAAACGCTCTCAAACTTATTTAAAGCTGCTGCTTTATCCAACTGTACATTAGAGACTAGGCAGTTATTTTGAAATGCGACTTCCCGAAGCAACCTAAAGAAATGGGTTTTTCCGGCTCCCCACGAACCGCTGATAAAACGGATGATTCCCTTTTCTTCTATACCGCTTAAATGAAATTTTTTAATCCCTGCTATTAATTTTTCATTTCCTACGGAATATAAATCAACACCACGCTGGGGTGGAGTACCTTTGCGAAGTGACTCAACAACCTGAGTAGCAATGCGCTGAGCCATAATTACACCTTTTTAAAGAACATGAAACCGATATAGCGTTTTTGCTCTATGTGAAGAAGCATTCCTTGATTAGTTTCTTTCGTCTGTTGTAATTCCAGACGGCAGCCATCAATCTCTATTGGCCCTTGCTCAACCAGCCGTGAAAGGTCGATGAGGAATTCATCTGTACGAAATCCACTTTCGTTCTTCCCGAGACGTTGCGTGATATTGCGAATAGGAATGGTTGAGCCATCTGATAGTTTATCTTTCTTTAGTATTGCCAAATATTGGGATAGGAGCTTTTTAATAAACTTTTTGCCATCAAAAGTTCGCTCAAAAATCCTCTTGTGTTCTCGTTGTACAACCTCAACTATAGCTCCTATGTCAGCAGGGAATTTAACCATTTTTGATGATTCATAGTTAGACAAGCTTGCTGTTTTTTTATGGTCATCTATATCAAGCTGAAAGAATCCTTTCTCAAACTTGTAGCGGGGATGACGACTGTCTTGATCTAACTGTAAGCTAGTCGCCTGACAAGCTTTTTCTAAATAGGCTGGAAACCGATGTGGCTTAAGCTCTTGGGCCCGCTCTTTGGCTACCCGATAAATATCATCCATTAGGGAAACTTCCGAGGACTGATCAACCCTCATCTTCTCTATAAGGTGCTTATGCTTATCCAATAAATCCAGGCAGTGCAGCGGCCACTGTTTGTGGAGGAACCGGTTAAGGTTGTCCCAGAGCTTGCAAAGGCGTTCTACTTCCTCAGCCTGCGCTTTGATGTCTTTTTCTCTCTGGGTGGTGGAGGCTGCTTGTTCTCTGGCTTGGTCTAAAATTTTTTCAGGGAAAGGATTTATTTCAACCATAGGTAAATTTTACAAAATAGACGTGCAATATGCTGTATTATATAACTTGAGGCTAACTTTGACTCTGCAAAATCTCTCTAATTCTTTGCCGAAACAAACGCACAGCCGCACGCTGTCCGACTGTTCTGCTTTGTTCGATGAAACCGGGAATTTCGGCAACGGGTAAAAAGGGAAAAGCTAAACTGCGATCGCACATTTCATATTTCCCATCTAAACGAGGGGATTGGAGGCTCTGCCTCGCGGGAATAAGGAGGCAGAGCCTCCGGATCTGCGTTCCTAGGCAGAGCCTAGAAACGAGGGGAATTACATCTCGCGTAGTTAATTAACTGTACAAACTCGCCACATATTCGCCGTAACCGTTATAGGGCAAAGTCGGGCGAGTTTCCCACGACCAACTGTTACCGGGGCCGACTATCCGTTCGCTGGCCTGCGACCATCTGGGGTGCGGTTTGTCGGGTTCCACATTTGCTTCAAAGGCGTATTCGTTGGGGCCGATTGTATTCCAAAAAGTGGCGGGCTGTTGTTCGACAAATTCAATTTTTACGATCGACTTTGCGCCCTTAAAACCGTACTTCCAAGGAATCACTTGCCGCAGAGGCGCACCATTTTGCTTAGGTAGCCTTCGGCCATACAAGCCTGTGGCAAAAAATGCTAAATCGTTTGCCATTTCTTCAATTCGCAGACCTTCGGTATAAGGCCAAGGATAAAATTGCGACATCAAACCGGGGCCGGGAGTTATTTCCCGATCGTAAAATGAGGTAAAGCGAACGAATTTAGCCTTCGATTGCGGTTCGACATCAGCCATCAGTAATTTCATGGGAAATCCGACCCAAGGAACTACCATCGCCCAGGCTTCTACACAGCGAAATCGATAAACTCGTTCTTCGATAGGAAATTTTTTGTAGAGGTCGTCAATATCATAAGTACGGGGATTTTTTACTAAACCGCCTACTTCTACTTTCCAGTTTTCTGTTGGCAAAGCTTGAGCGGCTTGCCAAATTGATTTTGTGCCGCCGTATTCGTAAAAATTGTTGTATTTTGTAGCTAAGCCTTCGTCGGTAATCGCTCGATCGACTTTTGCAAAGTCGGGATTCCGGCTCAATTCCGAATATGCTTGGGTTGAGCTTTGATCCAGAGCAGTTTTTGAGCTAGGATTGCTTTGGCAGCCGGTCAGCGGCAGCAGCGAAGCTGTCACGCCGGCGCCAATTAAATTTGTCATGAACCGGCGGCGGTTGAGAAAGGCTGTTTCTGGGGTAATTTGGGGTTGGAGAATTTCCCAAGGTTTGGGAACGCGAATTAACGGCATAAGTAATAGTTAAAAGTTAGTAGTTAGTTGGGAAAAAATTGCCTAAGTTTTAATCGGTTAGTCGATTTGACATGGGAAATTGGAACTTTTAGATTCACTCCATAGAACAAAGAATCGCGGATATTTGGCAAGCTCTCGCGATTGATTTGGTGCGATCGCAATGCAAGTATTCGCAATGACAGTATAGCTTAATTCGGTAACAACTGAGATATTGCACCATCCTAAAGAACAGGCTTTCCGGCCTGTTCCACAAAGAATGATTTTCTTGTGGGGAGTAGGGGTTGGGCAGGAGATCCCGCCCGTATGCTCGACCTATTAAACCTCGCTCGCAGGAAAGTCAGCAATTATTTACGCGCGATCGACGGCAGCAATTGTGGCGAAAATCTGGGAAACAATTATGATCAAGCAAAGATTCCAATTAATTATTTAATTTGTCCACAGGAAGCGGCACGCACCGCCCCGCTTTCCTCCCCCATCAGCAATAATGTCGGACGGGGGTCTCCAGCGGAAAGACAAATGAGTTACTGCATCAATCCCCATTGCCAGAATCCCCAAAATCTCGATCGCGCGACAGTCTGCAAAAGTTGCGAGTCGAACTTGCTGCTAAAAGGCCGCTACCGAGTCTTTCACACCCTCGGTCAAAGTCTCACTTGCCGCACCTTCTTAGCCGTCGATGAAGACCAACCTTCGCAGCCCCGTTGCGTCATTCAACAGTTCTGCGCGCCCGCAGGCACAGCGGACGGTCAAAACCCCCTAAACCGGACATTTCGCGGCTCAGCCTCTGTTCTCGACGAGTTGGGGAAACATCCGCAAATACCGAAACTGCTGGCATCTTTTGAACTCGAAGGCTGCCAGTATTTAGTGCAAGAATACATCGAAGGCCGCAATTTAGCCGATCGGCTTTCAGAAAAAGGTGTTGTTAAAGAAATTCAAATTTGGTATCTGCTGAGCGAATTGTTGCCAGTCCTGCAATTTGTTCACGAAAATCAACTGATTCACGGAGATATCAAACCGTCGAATATTATTCACCGGAAAACTCCCCAAGCATCCCCAGCTTTGGCAGGGAAAGAGGATCTACATTCCGTGTCTCAGGAAAGTGCCTCTGGGCTAGTTTTAGTCGATTTCGGCGCGGCAATTCCGGCAAACAGCGGGCCGCTCAAAACCGAAACGGTGACAGGTTCTGCGGAATACGCGGCCCCGGAACAAATTAAAGGCAAAGCGATTAAGAGCAGCGATATCTACAGTTTGGGCGTCACTTGCATTCACTTGTTAACGGGAATGTCGCCCTTTGATTTGTTTGACATCAAAGCCGAAAGTTGGACTTGGAGACATTATTTGAAAGTACCAGTTTCGGCGCGACTCGGCCGCATTCTGGATAAAATGGTGCAGCGAGAACCATCAAAACGCTATCGATCGACCGAGGCAATTCTCACAGACATGAAATACGGCCCGGCACCGGTAGACGTGATTCTCAGCAAACCCAAGTGGACTTTGGCCATGTGGGGAGCAACTACGGTTGCCCTGCTTTCCGTAGTGCTGGGTGTTCGCTTGCCCTCTCCTGCACCGCAGGCTTTCACTTCTGGTGAGCCAGCTTCTAGCATTCCCGAAATTCGGTTCAATCCGCCCCCGATGCAGAATTTCAGGGGTGAGGCATCGCCGTCAGGGCCTGCTGTACGGACTCTGGCGGATCAACACAAAAACCCGGTTTGGGCGGTAGCAGTTGCTCCCCAGGGCCGCGTGATCGTCAGCGGGAATAACGACGGCACAATTCACCTGCTGCACAAGCGTCACGGCAAGCTGCTAAAGGTTTTAGCAGGGCATTTGGGGCCGGTGTGGTCGGTGGCAGTCAGTCCCGACGGCAGGACGATCGCCAGCGGTGGCGTTGACGGTACGATTAAATTGTGGAATTTCTATTCTGGCAGGTTAATTCAGACTTTGGACGGACACCAAAACGGCGTGTTCTCGGTGGTTTTCAGTCCCGATAGCCAGGCCGTGGCCAGTGTCGGTAAGGACAAAACTTTGAAGTTGTGGCAAGTCGAAGGCGGGGCCGAGTTGGAAACTCTCAACGGGGTTTTTGACGAGGTGCAGTCGGTGGCTTTCAGTCCCGATCGAGAAACTTTGGCGATCGGCAGCAGCGACGGTAAAATCAACCTGTGGAACTGGCAGACTGGGGAATTTAAAGAAACTCTTTGGGGTCATTCCGAGGCGGTTTGGTCTCTGGCCATCAGCCCGGACGGTCAAACTCTCGCCAGCGGCAGTTGGGACAAGACGGTGAAGCTGTGGGATATCAGCCCCAATAATCACTCCGGGCAGCCCAACGGTTCTCTGCTACGGACTTTAATCGGCCATTCCGACAAGGTTAAGTCCTTGGCTTTCAGTCCCGACGGAGACAAGCTTGCCAGCGCCGATTTGAGCGGCACTATTAAGCTGTGGCGGATGAGTCCTGGCGAGCGGTGGCAGATGAGTCCCGCCGACACGGTGGGCACGCTGAAGGGTCATTCTACCTGGGTGGATTTGGCTTTTAATCCTCAAGACAAAACTCTGATCAGTGGCAGTTTTGACGACACGATTAAGGTGTGGCGACTGTCTCCTTAATTTTTTCGATCGCCCGTTCGATCAATTTTTGAACAGTTAGGGCGATCGAACATTTAGCTAATTTATCAGGAAATTGGGTTTAAAACCCCGTCCTTCTAGGGCGGCTTTAATTTCTTAAATCCCTTCCTAAAAATCAGGAATTGCTGCTATTTGTAGTATACTAAAATAGTCAAGGTTAAACTCGCAATACCCTCGTGAAACAGTTAAGACACACTTTTAGGTATAAACCGGGGGACGCAGAGCGGCGAAAACTCGCCATACAGCTAAAGGATCAACGCATCCTTAAACCAGTAAAAACAAAAAACCAGTAAAAACAAACAATTTCTTGATTTGTTAAGTAGGGTAGGGCATACCCAAACTCGCTTGCTTGTATCCTAGTACGCTTTTGGAGATAGACCCTCTGGGGTAACAGTGAATTAGACTCGTCAATTTGTACTATTGTACTGTTGAAAGGTTTAAGGACTGCCGCAAGGACATGGTGCTTAAAGGTCAGTCGATGAATTAAGAATCCCCACGCCTTTAGGCTGGGGAGTGTCAACTTGCTTTAATCGGGGTTCCCTGAAACCTCTATTCTACGGTTTGTAATCAAAAACTGTCCGAACAGTTGCAGGACTTACGCACAGCCTCAATATATAGTGTTTTGTAGGCAAACCCCCCGTGGTTGCCCGATATAGTGTTTTGTAGGGGCAAACCCCCCGTGGTTGCCCCCATACCTGGAATGATTGCGTAAGTCCTATGTTGGTACAAAAACAAATTTAAAATCTCAAATAGTCAGAATATCCCTAGAAAAGGCGGTTGCTAACTAACACTTGTGGTAAAGTAGTTTCGGCTGTTAAAATAAAATCTATGACCGCAAATTCGGAGTTAGCACAGCAGTATTTGTCAGCGGGTGATAGCCTTCAGAAATCAGGAAAGCTTGAGGAGGCGATCGCTCAATATCAAAAATTACTAGCCATTCAACCGGATAGTCCGATCGCACTCAACAAGATAGCAGAAATTTATTATACGCAACAGAAATATGTAGAGGCGATCGCCTCCTGTTACCAAGCACTTCGCCAGCAACCCAATTTCGCCGCCGCCTACAAAACTATAGGGAATATCCTGCAAGCCCAAGGCAAAATAGACGCGGCGATTCGCGCCTACTCCAAGGCGATAGAATTCGACCCTAAATTTGTCGAAGCATATGTTAATTTGGGCAGTATGTTTTACAAACAAGGTCAGCTCGATGACGCCATAACTTATTATCAAAAATCTATTGCTCTTCAACCAGATTTAGCCGTCGCTTATTGGAATTTAGGCAAAAGTTTGGAAGAGCAAGGTCGAATCAATGAAGGTTTATTTTATCAAAAAAAAGCTCTAAATTTACAGCCGGAGTTAGAAGCAAGAAGCAATTCAGTAAAAAATAACACTTACTGAAGAGGAATGTTATAGTCGGAATAATTCAATCATTCACGATGCAAGCTGGATCGACATGGAAATTAACCCGAATCCGCTGGAATTGCTAACGGCTAAAGTACGAGAAACTGTTGCCGATACCCAAAACTTAGCCAACGAAATCGCTGCTAAAGTTGAGGAAAGTGCAACTGTATTAACGGCGTGGGTACAATCAGCGCCAAGTTCAATGGTTAGTGCCGGGGCGATCACCACTCAAGAAGCTTTTAAAATAGCACATAACATCCGTTTTGAGAACCTGCCAAGAAATCTGCAATCCAAATTTGCTAGGGCTGGGGTGCGTGACGGAATGCGAGATATTCAAGAAGCAGCAAAAGTATTTGAATCCATACCCGCCCAAATTCGTGCCCAAGGCCCAGAAGCAATTCGCAACTTCTGTCAAGATAAAGATTGGAGTCACATCCAAGCGCACGTCAATGGAGGCGGAAGCGAAGCTACTAACGGGATTTTTGAATATTTTTGGGTGAATCGTGCTCGCGGTGGTGTAGACATGACTGCCGCAGAATTAGCAGTCGCTAAGCAAGTTTTAGCGGATGCAGCGTTTAAAGCAGCAGTTGCGGAAATCGTTGGGGCTGCAATGAAAGGGGCGATCGCAGCAGCAGTAATTGAGTTAATATTTTCTATCTTAGAAAATTCGCTATTGTGCGTTGAAGGGAAAATTACCCAGTCAGAGTTAGTCGAACAAGTCGCCACCGCCACCGCCAAAGCTGGCATTGCTGGTGGTGTTATTACTGGCATTCTGTTAACACTGTGCATGATATTTCCCCCCATTGCTGCGCTTTTAGGTGCCGCAGCGATGCCCTTGGCGGTTGCAGGTATTGGTTTTATGGGAATTCGCGCCTGGGAAATTTTTTGTCACGGCGATCGACTATTTGGTATTACTGAACAAGCACAAAAATTTCTGGGACTGACTGAACAGTTGACAGTTGACTGTTGACTGTTATGATACCCGAATCAAACCGTTTATGAAGCGCGGATTGAAGGCTCTATTCATGATAGTTATTTATGTCCGCGCTTTTGGGTGGCGGTTGCTTGTAGCATCATTTTCAAATGATATCAATTCCGGTTATATCGGAATATTAAACCACAGAGGGCACAGAGGACACAGAGAAAGAGAAGAGAGAGAGATAATGATTCCGATGTCAACGGATTTGATATGATTGGGAAATATAAATAGTATGGATTCAATAGAAAAAACTCAAGATCAGCAGCATCCGCAATACAAGCGCGATCGAGCCAGTGTCAATACTTTATTAGCAGGAGAAGCAACCGACTACAATTTATCGGAATTAGCAAGATTAATAATTCGCTACCGAGGCTTTCCAGGCGCTAGAGATATTCAATCAGACTTAAAAAAAGTCCTGCAAAAATGGAATCATACCGAAGAAACTCTTTACGAACAAACCCGTAAGATTCACGCTACAGGTGAGGTTTACAGGCGACAAAAAAGCGATCAAGAAGATTGGCTTTAATCTCAAATATACCTTAAATACCTCCTTTATCTCTTACGTGAGAAAGGCTATCTTACCAAAGCTTAGAAGTGAACTAGCGATGGAAATTAATGAGTAATTTTAGGCCTCGGAGCCGGTGCACCTCGCAGCATTCCTTCTGTACTGAGGTCTTCATCAATTTCTTCCCAGTGAATGCCATAGCCTCCTCCACATACTTCCCATTTTTCCCTTTGATCGGGCGTTGCATGAAACAATCTTGGATACCAAATTAAAGGGACGGTAATGATTCGTCCATCCATCAAATCAACACTAATGGTTTCTTCTGTAAAATGAATGTGTTTAACTCTCTCGTCCGCTCGAATCGCCAAAATACCCATACCAAGCCTCCAATAGCGTTTGTTTATTTTCTTGTACTACCGACTGTATTTTACGAAGTTCTTTAGCACTAAAACCAAGGTTGTTTCCTAAACTGACCGAAAGCATCCAGGATACCCGCCACGTGATTCATCCATCCAGAAATAAAAAACGTGTATCCGATGAAACTTGCCGAACGTATTTATCCGTGGGGTCAAGGCTTCAATCTAAAATCTAAAATCTAAAATCTAAAATCGATTGACTGGCTCCAACCAAAATTTAACCGATGATTTGTCTCTGTCAATATGAACATGAGGTGGTTCATTTGGTTCATGGCTGTAAAAGTAAAGTCGGTAAAAACTGAGATACTGAGATATTGCACCATTCTCAATTAGCTTTTTAGGAACAGGCAAGATGCCTGTTCCACAAGAAAATTTATCTTTTGTGGAACAGGCATCTTGCCTGTTCCTGACAATTGTTGGCATAATTCCAGGTTATACAATATTTCAATGCAAATATCTGTATTTGGTCTTCTTATATTCTTCTTCCATGACACGGGTGATGTAAAATCAACTTCCAGGAAGAGCCTGGAAGCAACAGTCAACAGTCAACTGTTAACAGTCAACTGTCAACAGTCAACAGTCAACAGTCAACAGTTAACTATTTTCAAACCATCTCTGGCGAAACTTGCATTGCCGGCTGCGGCTGGAACTGGAACAGCGAATAAACCACATTGCGGCGGATATCCGTCATCATGTCCAAAAACAGCTCGTAACCTTCAGTTTTGTACTCGATCAGCGGGTCTTTCTGCCCGTAACCGCGCAGCCCTACAGACTCGCGCAAAGCATCCATTTGCTGCAAGTGTTCCCGCCACAAAGTATCAATTTGCTGCAAAATAAAGAATCGTTCCGCATCTCGCATTAATTCAGCTCGGATTGCATTAACTTCCGCTTCTTTAATGTCGTAAGCATTGCGGACTTGTTCGTGCAGGAATGTTTTAATTTCCTCAACGGACAAATCTTCTAGCTGATCCGGCGTCATGTCAGCGAGCAGATAAACAAATTCCTTCACCTTGCTCACAAGTTTGTCGAGTTCCCATTCTTCCGAAGGTAAATCGGGATTGATGTATGCTCCCACGATGTCATCCATCGTCTGTTCGGCATATCTAATTACCTGTTCTTTGGAGTCCAAACCTTCCAATACTCGGCGACGTTCCGCATAGATTGCTCGACGCTGATTGTTCATCACTTCGTCGTATTCAAATACCTGCTTGCGGATATCGTAATAGTAGGTTTCGACTTTTTTCTGAGCGCCTTCGAGGGAACGAGTCAGCATTCCAGATTCGATCGGCATATCTTCCTCAACACCGAAAGCCTTCATCAAACCGGCCACCCGTTCGCCGCCGAAAATCCTGAGCAAATTGTCTTCCAAACTCAAGAAAAACCGCGTTGAACCGGGGTCTCCTTGGCGTCCCGCCCGGCCGCGCAACTGATTGTCGATCCGGCGCGATTCGTGGCGTTCGGTACCGATGACGTGCAAGCCTCCCAACTGCACGACTTCATCGTGTTCGGTGCTGGTAAAAGCATCGTACTCCTTGCGAGTTAAATTGTAAGCTTCCCGCAATTTTTGAATTACCGGGTCTTTTGTCGGCGCTTTTTCCGAAGCTATAGCCACGATATCATCGGCTTGCAATTCCGTGAGCGATCGCGCGCCGTACTCCTTCACCGCCAATTCCACCGCCGCCACGAGCATTTGTTCGGCATTTTTCGATAGCTGCGTCGGGAAAATCTGCGCCGAAGCTTTCCAAGACTTTACCTTTTTCTTAGTCGGATCAAAACCTTGAGGTGCGGGGCGGCCACCAATACCCGGCACTTGCACCACCGAAAACCCGTCATCATCCTCGGGTTGCACGATGCGGGGCATAAAATACTCCCGCAACTTGAGGCGCGCCATGTACTCAGAATTACCGCCCAAAATAATATCTGTACCGCGTCCCGCCATGTTTGTGGCGATCGTCACAGCGCCTTTGCGTCCGGCTTGAGCGATAATTTCTGATTCCCGCTCCACATTTTCCGGTTTAGCATTAAGCAAATTGTGAGGAATTTTCCTCTCCAGCAGCAGCCGCGACAGCAACTCCGACTTTTCTACGCTTGTCGTACCCACCAGCACCGGCCGACCCACCTCGTGCATTTCCGCGCATTCTTGGGCGATCGCATTCCACTTCCCAGCCTCCGCCTTGTAAACCATATCCGAAAGGTCTGTGCGGCTGGTAATCCGGTTAGTGGGAATCAGCGTCACTTCCAGTTTGTAAATCTTCTCAAACTCCGTCTCTTCAGTCTTCGCCGTCCCAGTCATCCCCGACAGCTTCGGATAAAGCAAAAAGAAATTCTGATAGGTAATCGTCGCCAGTGTCTGAGTTTCCGGCTGAATTTCCGCCCGTTCCTTGGCTTCGATCGCCTGGTGCAAACCGTCACTCCAGCGCCGTCCCGGCATCACCCGGCCGGTAAACTCATCCACAATCACGACTTCGCGATCGGGAGTGACGATGTAGTTAATATCCTTAATAAACAATTCCTTGGCCTTAATCGCATTAAAAATGTAATGCGCCCAAGGGTCAGCCGGGTCGTACAAATCCGTAACACCCAACAACCGCTCAGCTTCACCAAACCCTTCATCGGTCAATAGCACATTCCGAGCCTTTTCATCAACCTCGTAATGTTCTTCATTTTCCTTTCTCAGAGCAGCAGCTACCTCAGCCGCCCGTATATACTTCTCACTGGGGCGTTCCACCTGGCCGGAAATAATTAAAGGCGTCCGTGCTTCATCAATCAGCACCGAGTCAACCTCGTCAATCACGCAGAAATTAAAAGGACGCTGCACAACGTCTTCCATGACCGTAGCCATGTTGTCGCGCAAATAATCAAAGCCGACTTCGCTGTTAGTCGCGTAGGTAATGTCGCAGTTATAATTTTTCTTTCGTTCCACCTGATCCATGCCCTGCTGAATCAGTCCCACAGTCAATCCCAGGAAGCGGTGCACTTGCCCCATCCATTCCGCGTCCCGCCTTGCGAGATAATCGTTGACGGTGATGATGTGTACGCCTTTACCGTTGAGGGCGTTGAGGTAAGCCGGCAGCGTCGCCACGAGAGTTTTGCCCTCACCGGTTTTCATTTCGGCAATTTGGCCTTTGTGCAGGATAATGCCGCCGAGGAGTTGGACATCAAAGTGGCGCATTCCTAAAACCCGTTGTCCCGCTTCCCGCACCACTGCAAAAGCCTCCGGCAAGATTTCGTCTAGGATCTCTTTCTCTTCGTTGAGAGATTTAGCTTTTGCCAGACGTTCTTGAAACTCCGCCGTTTTGCCTCTGAGGCCGTCGTCTGAGAGTGCGCGGAAGTCTTCTTCCAAAATATTGATATCAGCTACCCAAGGCTGAAATTTTCTCAGTTTGCGCGCGTTGGGATCGCCTAGCAGATTTTTAAACATGGCAGGAGAGGCAGATTTTTAATAATTTAGCTATTAGCTTTCAGGGTTACGGGCTGTAGTGTTAGCCACAACATATACCCTCCCCGATTGTAGCAACCATTGGCTGTCCTGGGCCGTGGCTGCGGTCGATCGCTCGATTTTGGATTTTGGATTTTGGATTTTGGATTGAAGTTGGTGAAGGTGGGTAGCGATCGCCACTCACGTATCGGTGCTTATTGACAATTGCAGAGCATAACAGGCTTTCCGGCCTGTTCCACAATAGATTAATGTTTTTGTAGGATTAATTTCCGCAACAGGCTGGACGGCCTGTTCCACAAGAGGTTCATGTTTTTGTGGCATTAATTTAAGCAACAGGCTGGACGGCCTGTTCCACAAGAGAGATTAATGTTTTTGTGGGGTGGGCATCTTGCCCGCCCCGATCGCCCTTATTGAAAATGCTCTCACATCTGAACCCAGATTAATCCTAGTTTTAAACAGGCCTGGGCACTTCGTAAGTCAAAAAGTCGTAAGCCATTTTCGTATTCGGAAAAATTGCCTGCGCTTCCTTGAGCAAATCATCCAGGACGATCGCATTCCCCGGAGCGTAACGCGGGCTAAAATGCGTCATAATTAACTGTTTCGCCCCAGCCGTCAAAGCCACTTGAGCCGCCATTGTCGAAGTTGAATGCAGGCGATCGAAGGCCATTTGAGCATCTTGATGGGCAAAAGTAGCTTCATGCACCAACAAATCAGCATCCTTCGCCAATTCCACCGCCCCGTCACAAAAAACCGTGTCGGTACAATAAACAAACTTGCGCCCGACTTGATCTGGGCCGCAAAAATCCGTACCTTTAAACTGCCGCCCGTCCTCTAACTTTACCGTCTTTCCTTGTTTTAACTCGCCGTAAATTGGCCCGGAAGGAATGCCCGCAGCCTTCGCTTTTTCTACATCAAAATGTCCCGCACGATCTTTCTCAGTTACTCGATAACCAAAAGCAGTAACTCGGTGCTTCAAAGGGCCGCAGCTAACAATATATTCGTCATCTTCATAGATGACTCCCTCGTGAATTTTGTGTACCTTAACCGGGTAAGAAAAATGAGTTTGAGAATAACGAACGCCAGCTTGCAAATATTCTTCAAGTCCCGGAGGCCCGTAAAGATCGATGCGCTTGACATTCCCCGCCAAACCGCAGCTAGCCAGCAAACCCATTAAGCCGAAAATATGGTCGCCGTGCAGGTGAGTGATGAAAATGCGGCTCAGTTGGCTGACTTTGAGATCGCTGCGGAGAAACTGGTGCTGAGTTCCTTCGCCACAGTCAAACAGCCAGAGTTCCGCTCGCTGGGGCAACCGGAGGGCGATGCTGGAAACGTTGCGCGATCGCGTGGGTACGCCGGAGCTAGTTCCGAGAAATGTAATCTGCAAGAGTCAAATCACCTCAATTAAGTCTTAAAAAATATGTTACATATATCCAGAGTGCGGCTGATCCGACATACAGGAAATAGTCGCAGCCAGGAACCGGGATAAATCGCTGTTCCTGCGAACATCTAGTTGCTAAAATCATTTTCGACAAGCGCACAGAGCGATCAACCCAATTCTAACGTTTTCTTTCTTCCGTTCCCCTTCCTTTTTCCCTTGCCTTGCCTTCCCTTAAAAATTCTTAAACTCATACAGCACAGGAGGAAAATTTTCAAATGCAGTCAGGAGTATTTTTTGGTTCCGTTTTTTCGACATTAAAAAAACGCTACTTTTGGATTTCGCTGTTGTTTTGGCTGGTAATGGTAGCCCCAGCACAGGCCGCGCTGATCTTGCGAGTTGCGGTACAAGACGGGGCAAGTCAGATAAAAATCGGCAGTTCTACAAAGGCTGCAATCCGCGACGGTAGCGGGCGCAATTTGGGCGAACTGCCGGCAAACAGTTCTCAGTCAGCTCAATTTCGATCGGGAACAGTGGCAATTGGTCGCTGGGCCGCCAACCAAGTTTGGATCGAGCCGACGGGGAACGGTTATGTCTGGATTGGCGATCGTTGGTATCGGGGACGCACGCTTCTAGTTCCCCAAAAAGGAGGCTTGACTGCCATCAACTACGTCAATATCGAACAATATCTCTACAGCGTTCTCGGCGCCGAGATGAGTGGCAATTGGCCTCAAGAGGCTTTGAAAGCCCAAGCAGTCGCCGCCCGTTCCTACGCTATCCACCAGCGCCTCAAAAGCGAAACCGACCTTTACGACGTGGACAGCACTCAGTATTCCCAAGTTTACAAAGGACTGCAAACAGAATCTTCTGGCACTTATTCCGCAGTCGATGCAACCGCCGGTCAAGTTCTGGCCTACAACGGTCAGATTATTTTAGCCGCTTTCCACTCTGCCTCTGGGGGACATACTGAAAATGTCGAGGATGTTTGGACGGAACCTCTGCCTTACCTGCGTGCTGTTCCTGACTTCGACCAAGGGGCCCCGGTTTACCAATGGAAAGAAAATTTTTCCCGGGCTCAAATCAGCAATAGGATTTCTGGCGTGGGTAATGTGATCTCGATGAAGCCAGAACGCACTACCGCTCACGGCAGCGTTTTGAAGATGAAAGTAGTTGGAGATGGCGGTTCTAGGGTCATGACTGGCGCAGATTTACGCCGGGTTCTAAATTTGAGGAGTACCCGGTTTACCGTGATTCCTCAGTATGGGGGCGGTGGGAACCCAAGGAACAGCGGCCAAGCTCCTACCGGTTTTCAAGTTGCTGGCAAAGGTTTCGGTCACGCTGTAGGAATGAGTCAGTGGGGGGCCTACAATTTGGCCAGACAGGGATACGGCTACCAGCAGATTTTGTTGCACTATTACCGAGGTGCTACTTTGGCTAGAATTGCAGTCCAGTAACTGCTGGGAATGGGGAAGAAGGAAGAAGTTCGGCAACGGATTATGTAACGGATGTAACGGATATAACGGATGTCAGTCCGAGGGAAGAAGGAAGAAGGAAGAAGGAAGAACGGAAAAACAACTATTGCTGTATCTCTGACTTCCGTGTCCTGAATACAAGGAATTGGGAACTTGTACGGCCCTTCGACTACGCTCAGGAACCGCGTAGTGGCAGGTCAGGAACCGCGTAGCCGAAGTATGGGAAATTGGCAATGACTAATGACTAATGACTAATGACTAATGACTAATGACTAATGACTAATGACTAATGACTACTGACTAATGACTACTGACTAATGACTAATGACTAATGACTAATGACTAACTACATTAAGGATTGCTATGCAAAAGTGGGAGTATTTATTTGTGGATGCGAATATGTATCCTTTTGGAAACAAGCTGATTAGTTTATATGTAAACGGTGAAGAACAGCGAGATTGGAAACAAGGCTCGCTGCATCAATTTGTCAATCATTTGGGGGAGGAGGGATGGGAACTTGTGGCTCTGGATCACGACTCGAAGTATGACCAAAATTGTTTGATTTTTAAACGCCCTAAGCTTATTTAATAAAACTCGGATTAAAAAAACTTCTGACATCCATAAAGATTGATATTTTCCACAATTCTTAGCAACGAGCTAAAAGCCCGTTCCCCAACAAAGATATTTTATTGTGGAACAGGCCTCCTGCCTATTCTTGAAAAGAGTACCAGATTTCAGTTCAACCTAACGGGAGCATCTCATATTTGTAAAAACACTTCTTCTGGCTCCTTCCTTCTTCCTCTTTCCTCCTGCCTCCTGCCTCCTGCCCCAAAACTCCAATTTCTAGCTTTGCTGCTTTCATTGAGATGCTCACAACCTAACTTAACAACAAACCACAGTTTTTTTCATTAGTATTACAACTTGTCCGAGCGATCGAGCCTGCGCTGCCATTCGGCATCTATTTTGGCTGACTGTTCTAGTTCTTGTTGGGTTAATTCTGTTTCTGTTGTATAAGCTAAGTCTTCTCCAGTCAGAACGTTTTCTGCTGCAAATTCCTGGGCGTAGGCCAGTTTTTTGAGCAAGTTGGCATCGGGTTCGTTTAATAACATTGCTCGCTGCTGACGCTCTTGATTGCGGGCTTCTATCCGGCTATTTTTCCACTGAATCCAGAAGTAGCGAATTAAAGGAATTGCGAGAAATCCGACGCCGTAAATTAGGAGCATGGGATAAACAGCGCTGACGAAACCGATAAATCCACCGACGATTAAATTATTAGTTAATAGATTCCCCAAAACTAACGCACCGACAAGATTGACGGCTCCTAACCCTGCTGCGAGCATGATTTGTCCTGAACTGGCGTTGCTGAAACGCCACAGCATTTCTCGCAAATAAGCTGCTACTGGTTCAGAATTTCTCTCGGTGGCTGTGGTTTGCAATTGCGGAAAATGGTAGACTATTTGCCCTTCGGGACTGACTTCGGGGCGGCCGTCAAAACGGGCGAGAGCCGGTAGCATATATTGTTCGTATTCTCGGGCGTATCCCTGTCCAAGATTTTCGAGATAGGGGGCAATTTGTTCGGCGGCGACGGCACCTCGGTTGTTGCGAATTGCAGTCGCAATATCGCTCCACTTGCGCTCTTCTAGATTGTGATTGGGATTGCCGTCTCCAAAGAGAAAGGAGAAAACTGCTTCCAGAAAACTCATCTCGGGTTTTGGGCCAGTTAAGCGCGATCGCTGCTGGTAGTATGGTTGGTCATGGTTCCAGTAAAATATCCAGCTTAACTCGTTCCAGAAGTAGGGAAAAAAGGAAAAGCCGCCGCCTCTGCCGCCCCCGCTACCACCGTCTCCTCCGCCGCCGCTGTTATTGCTGTCGCTGCTGGAGAGTAAACTGGAGATTAAAATAGTGATAGCAACAAAAATTAAGAGGATGGAAGCTACCAGCACTATGCCAAAAGATATCCGAATCAGGTAAAATAAAACTCGCCAGATTTTTTGCCACCATTCCTGCAACTGCAAGCGCAAGAATTTGTTTCGCAAAATATCTCGAAAGTTCTTGGGGAATAGGTAGGCAATGTCGCCGGATTCTGCTACTTGCAGGTTGCCGCCTGCTTCGGAGGCGAGGGTTAACAGTTCTCGCTGGGCAAAATTGACATCTAATCCAGCTTTTGCCGCCACGTCTCCAACCGTAACGCGGTAGCCAAGTTGTTCGACGGCTTGCATAATGGTGGGATTCGGAGCCATAGGTTTCTCTCTGTGAAAATTACCCGGTTATTTTTATTATATATTGCGGGAATTCGAGCTGGTTTTGGCGATCGGGTTTCGGATTTTTTTTGATGCTGCCCTTGACTTTGGGGCAAAATATTGCTAGTGTTTTGCCGAATAACTTTTAAGTATGGGCTGAACTCGAATAGCTTAATAAAACTTTGTGATTGAATTTCTCTTCGGCATTTGCTTTTGCTTGTTTGCTCTGAGGGTCAAGGAGGGTGGATTATGGGTACAGTTAGTAAGGTACGGTGCGCGATCGCCCGTTGGCGTTAGCAAAGCAATCCGAAGGAAAGCCATCGAAGAGGAGAGGATGGCCCCTGCACCCTCCAGCAGAACTTTTCCCTTCGGCGCGGGTTTTTGTAAGTTTTGTGTAGAGTGCCAGAGATATGTTAAAGAAATCTAGTTTTTTTGCAAGTCTTGCAAGACTTCTATAAAATAGATAGAGCTTGCGCGGGTGTTAAACCCAAGGGCGTGTTTTAAGGTTCGCACTTGCGATCGACTAAACTTTTTAGCGCCCTCAACACAACGGCCCACTACAACAGTGGCGCAATTATTAATAGCAAAACTTTACAGGCTAATTTTTCGGATTAGCCACTAACCAAAGAATCGCATATGCCAAGAACTCAACGCAACGATAACTTTATTGACAAAAGTTTCACGGTAATGGCTGATATCATCCTCAAGATTATGCCAGCCAAAAAGCAGGCGAAGGAAGCTTTTGCTTATTACCGGGATGGTATGTCAGCTCAAGCAGATGGCGAATATGCTGAAGCCCTGGACAATTATCATGAAGCGCTGAAGCTGGAGGAAGATCCTTACGATCGCAGTTATGTCTTGTACAATATGGGGCTGATCCATACTAGCAACGGCGAACACGATAAAGCTTTGGAATATTACAGCGAGGCTTTGGATCTCAATCCGAGAATGCCACAAGCACTGAATAATATTGCTGTAATTTACCACTATCAAGGGGAAAAGGAAAAGGAAGCTGGCAATATTGAAGGCGCGGAAGGGCTGTTTGATAAAGCTGCGGATTATTGGAAGGAGGCTATTCGCTTGGCCCCAAACAATTACATTGAGGTACAAAATTGGCTGAAGACGACAGGCCGATCGCAAATTGATGTGTATTTTTAACTAGGATGGGCATGGGGCACGGGGCATAGGGCATAGTTAGTAGTTAATAGTTGGTAGTTAGTCGTTTCTCTAATAACAAATAACCAATTCCCTATGTCCAATGCCCAATGCCCAATGCCCAATGCCCAATTGCCCATTCCCCATTCCCCATTCCCGATTTTTATGATTGACAGAGAAGAAGTTCGGAAAGTAGCGAATTTAGCGAGATTGGAATTAACGCCGGAAGAAGAAGAGCAGTTTACTGGTCAACTTAACGGTATTTTGGATTATTTTGAGCAGTTGAGCGAACTAGATACGAGTAAGGTACAGCCGACAACGCGGGCGATCGATGTTAGTAATGTAATGCGATCGGACGATTTGCAACCTTTTGCTAAGGGAGAAAGTATTTTGGAGGGATCTCCCGATCGCGATGGGGAGTTTTTTAAAGTTCCTAAGATTATGTAGGGTTCCCCCTACGCAGCTAACTGAGGAACATCCCTTGAGGGGCGGGCTAGCAATGCCTACCCCAAAACCCGATTAAATTAACTGTCGAACAGGTAATAAGTAAGCCCGGTAGAAGCCACCCCACAAGCCGATTAAACTGATAGAAACCCAACACAATATCGCTCATAGCGATGATCGGGAAAGTTCATTTTTGGGGCGACAAATAGTCATGTACGTATTAATTGGTGGAGCAGGAATGATGGGGCTGGGTTTAGCCCAGCAGTTATTAAAACTCGGTCATACGGTTGCAATCCTCGATGCCGACCCGCTGGCTTGTCGCTTTGCTCGTGAAAAAATCGGAGTGATGGCATTTGAAGGCAGTGCGGTGAGTACAACGGTTCTTCTGGAAGCGGGAATTAAACAAGCAAACGCAGTCGTTGCAGCACTCAGGGATGATGCACTGAATTTAGCGCTCATCACCCTATCCAGGAGCTATGGCATTTCCCATATTGTGGTGCGGATGCGCGATCGCGAATTCATGGAAGCCTATCGCCTTGCCGGAGCCAGTCACATCATCAGCACGATTGATTTGGCAGTCGCAACAATGGCGAATGCGATTGAATACCCTCAAATCGAATCGATGATGCACTTTGAACAAGGACAAGTCGAGGTGCTAAAGCTGCCCGTTCCAGGCGATTGCAATGTGGCAGGTCGCACCGTTGCTCAAATTGCTCAAGACCCTCGTTTTCCAAAAGGTTCGCTGATTATTGGTTATCAATGCCATGCCTGCGCCAATCTGGAGATTCCAAACGGCAATACTGTTCTAGAAGCAGGTTCTACCATCTTGGTCGTCACCCGTCCAGAGCTAGTTCACCAGATGATTGATTACCTTCGCATTCGCGCTAGTCATCTGCCAACGTTAGAAGTTTCTCATCCAAATCTTTGATGTAAGGATGAACCAGATCCTCTGGGACAATTCGCTTGCGGAGGGCATCGCTAACTGCTCCTTTTTCTGCTAGAAGCAATCGCCGCCGAATCGTATCTAGCCCGGTGCGATCGCCCTGTACTTGCCCGGCCCGATGTTTATTGTAGAGATCGCGCAGCACTCGCTCAGAGTGTGCTACTCGTGCTTGATATGATGCCCATAACTCTTCGTAAACTGCCTTCGGCAACACACCAGATTTCAGCAAACTATCTAGCTCATCTTGAGCCGCTTTGGAAGCGATCAACTGAATCTGTAACTGCCCAGCTTCCTGCATTACATCAGAAACACGGCTAATTTTTAGTCGTTTTACTAGCCAGGGTAAACTTAATCCCTGTCCTACCAGGGAGCTAGTCCCTAGGTAGCGAATAAATAGACAAAATGATACACTTATAGACCAATATGCGGTGTACCATTTTGTTTAAGCTCGCGCGTTTTCGCAAAAAAGCTGGGATTGTCAGTAAAAACACTCCAACGTTGGGACGTTTCAGGGAAGTTGCCAGCCTTGCGCACCCTGTCAGGTCATCGGTTCTACACCGAAGATGATCTCTTGATAGCCAACGGATTGAAGCCCATAGAAGCCAACCGAAAAACGGTCGTTTACCGCCCTTGTTTCGTCCAGTGGACAGAAGCCGGAACTCAAAAATCAGATGCTGGCAATGGAAGCTTTCTGCCCTTGTCGAGGATTAACAGTCGATGATTGGGTATCAGAAATTGGGGGCGGACTAAATTTTAAAAGGAAAAAGTTTCTAGCAATCATGCTGTCAATGCTCAAAGGTGAAATATCAATAATTGTAATTGCAGACAAAGACAGAATGTGTCGCTTTGCTTTTGAATTCATCCAAGAGCTTGCCACGTCGGTTGGATGCGAAATTGTAGTCGCCAATCAATTATCGTTGTCCCCCCAGCATGAATTAGTAGAAGATTTGATGGCGATAATCCACTGCTTCTCTTGCCGTCTATACGGTCTACGAAATTACTCCAAAGAGCTCAAAGAAAACCTAAAAAATGCTATTGACAAGCCCGTACAAGAACTGGCAAAATTGAGGAATCAAGAAATACAGTGTTGAGGTCGAACAATGCTTTTATCCATCAAAACAAAGTTAAAGTTAAACAAGAGCCAAGCAACAGTTATGAGTAAACACGCTGGAATAGCAAGGTTTACTTATAATTGGGGCTTGGCTACTTGGAGTAATCTTTATCAAGATGGACTGAAGCC
>NZ_JAUBUJ010000095.1:23472-34897 GCF_036705405.1 Microcoleus sp. B13-B6 | reverse complement strand
GGTTGCCCGATAGATAGGGGGTAGGCACGGGGGCACTACCCCTACAAATGTATCTGAATCATTTAGGATTGCTATAGTCACGATCAACTTACTTCAACTGCCCCCAGTGTTTTGAGCGTCGCAATAGTCGCCTCAGTTAAACCTTTAACACCTGCAATATTCATTCCTTCATAAGGTTTGGGAACAGGCAAGGTTTTGCTACACTCACCCGTTACTGCATCCCAAAGCTTAATCGTCTCATCTTGGCTGGCACTGGCTAGAATTCGACCATCTGGACTAAAAGCAACCGACCACACCCAATTGTCGTGTCCCCGCAGAACTTGCAAGCACTCATTCGTGCTAACATCCCACACTCGTACAGTTTGGTCATGACCGCCACTCGCCAAGTGTGTAGCATCAGGACTGAACATTACAGATGACACAATACCGTCATGTCCCTCTAGGGTGGTCAGACATTCTCCTGTATTGATATCCCAAAATTTGATGGTACTGTCACTACTGCTGCTTGCCAGGATATTACCGTCAGGACTAAAGGCAACAGACCAAACCCAACCGCTATGTCCGGTAAAAGTTTTCCAAACTTCCCCTGTACTGATATTCCATAACTTCACCGTATTATCAGCAGTGGCAGAAGCGAGGATATGACCTGAAAAACTAAACGCAACTGCCAACACCCAGCCCTCTGGTTCGGCGCAAGTATAAAGACAGTGCCCTGTCCTGATATCCCATAGTTTTATAATCTGGTCGCCACTGAAACTAGCCAACGTCTTACCGTCGGGACTGATGGCGACTCCCCAAACCCAAGCTGAATGACCCTGTAAACTTTTTAGGCACTGTCCAGTCGTAGCATCCCATAACCTGACAGTAGTGTCATAGAATCCACTTGCAAGCAAGTGTCCATCGGGACTGAAAGCAATGGATTTCAACCGATTAGTCTGTCCATCCTGTAAGCTTTTAAGACATTTTCCTGTTTTAGCATTCCATAATCTGACGGCGCGATCGCTACTGGCTAAGCTGTGACCGTCTGGTGAAAAAACTACCGATGTCACTGGATTGCTTTGCCCGTAAAGTGTTTTCAGACATTGACCTGTTTTAACATCCCACAGTTTTAGCGTGCGGTCTTCACCAGTGCTAGCTAAAGTTTTGCCATCTGGATGAAACGCGACGGCTGAAACCCGACTGGTGTGTGCTTGCAGTGTTTTTAGGCACTGACCGGATGCAACTTCCCACAATCTCACGCTGCGGTCTTCGCTGCAACTTGCTAAAATCTGGCCGTCAGGACTAAAGGCAACAGACACCACTATTTGTGAATGCCCAGAGCAAATCCTCAAGACTTCACCCGTGTTAATATCCCAGAGGTCGATCGCAGAATCATCACCACGGGCTACCGTTTTACCATCTGGACTGAAAGCCACCGATCGAATTTGACTGCTGTCACTCTCAAACATTTTCAGGCATTCTCCCGTCTCTACATCCCACAGTTTGAGCGTTCCGTCATCACCGCCACTAGCTAAAATCTTACCTTGAGGACTGAATGCGATCGATAGCGCCTGACTTTGGTGTGCTGGCAAAGTTAGCAAGCATCGTCCATTACTCCAATCCCAAAAACGCACAGTTCCATCACCGATGCTACTAGCAAGCATCTTGCCATCAGGACTGAAAGCAACTCCCAGCACAGTGCTAGTATTTCCCTGCAATATTTGACGGATAGACCAACTGCTAACATCCCAGCAACGAATCGTCCCGTTACTACCGCCAGTAGCAAGAGTTTTCCCATCCGGACTAAAAGCAGCGGATAACACGATGCTGCCGTCTTCTTTGCTAGTTCTCAGCAGCCTAGCTTCTGGCATTTGCCACAAGTGAATCTCACTATTCGTATCGCCCATTGCTAAAAGTTTTCCATCCGGGCTAAAAGCGACTGACAAACCACTGCCCAAAACTTCGGCGAAAACGGAATTAGCTAAATTAGAACCCGCCAAGTTGACCTGATGCAAATTCGTATCGGGTAAATAAGCTTGCCAAACGGTCAAATTAGAAAAATCCCAACCGCTTAAATCTGGCTGCATCTGACGCAATAGATTTATAATATTACCCGCAGCATAGCCAGTTTCTAGTGTTGGTTTACCGCGCAGTGATGCCAGAATGGGTTTGACTTGGTTTTCGAGAAGTTGCTGGCATTCAAAACTAAAAAGCAGTCGATCGGCAATAGGTTTAAGGATAAGACGAGCTTGCGTATCTCTAAGGTATTCTTTAGCTGTAGCTTTGAGAAGAGCATGGCTTCTGAGAAGGTCAATTTCGCTGCTGGTTATCTCAGTGCAGACTTTTTCGATTAATCGTTCCGTCATGTATTCCATGACGACGGGTTGTTGAGTGTAGCCGTCTGAGGTTTTTTCGATGAGAGAACGTCTAACGAGAGAACCTAAAACTTCTAGTAATTCTTTGACAGTTAATTTGGAAACTAAATCTTGTTCTAACTCTCTCAGCGAGACTGGCTCCCGCTCGATGGCCAGCCAGTACATCACCTTTTTTTCTATATCTGATAAACGATTGAATTGTCGGTCTAATAGGTTCCGAATATCATCAAATACTAAAGTTCCTTGATTTAAAAGTTCTAAAAATCTGGTCAGGCTACTCTCAAAAAAATCATGGATGGCTGGAGCCACCATTTTTAAGGCTAACGGATTTCCAGCATAGTGGGATATCAAAATATCCCATTCGGAGTCTGACCCTTGAAAAAAAGCAATAGCTTGGACAATTTCCTGTGCTTCTGGGGTTGTTAAACCTGTCAGTTGTAATGAACGAACTGGCAAATTTTTACCTTCTTTAGCTGCTAAACCGATCGGTTTTTCTCGACTGGTTAGTAGCAGGGTACTTTTATGGTTGATTTCGGCTACGCAGCGCAGAAGTTGACCGTATCCTTCATATCCCTGTCGATAACAACCCGTGCGTTCTTCTTCCTGTAGAATTGACTCGATATTATCCAATATTAAAAGACACCGATGCTGTCGCAGATAGTGCATCAGGCGCGAGATTCCAGCATCTAAGGTGTCTGGTAAATTCGTTTCCTTTTGGTTCGAGAGAAATTGAATCAATTCTACCAATAAGTCAAGTATTAATGGAGCATTGCGGAGACTGTGCCAAATAATATAATCAAATTGTTCTTGGATGCGTTCTGCTATCTTGATAGAGAGAGAGGTTTTGCCAATTCCACCCATCCCCAACAGAGTCACTAGGCGGCAGCGATCGCCGATTAGCCACTGTTCTAATAAAGCTAATTCCTCTGCACGTCCGTAGAAAATAGAAACATCAATTGCCTCTCCCCAATTAATAGTTTTGTTGAGTTTGGTTACATCAGTTGTAAGTCGATCGGCGATCGTACCACTGCGATCGACTTGTTCGTTGATATTGTGACTAATTTGGGTATTTGGTAGTGCGACCGTTACTTGTGCCTGTTGCGCTTTCCGTCGCATAACTGACTGAACATTACTCTTAGTGACTTTTTCTCCGAATAGCCGACTGAGAATTTGCCATAACTGAAAGCCAACAAACTTAATATATTCGGCATCATAACCCGCGCTTTTGGCGATCTGTGGATAAGAGTGTCCTTCCCAAGTCTGCCGCAATACCAGTATGTGAATATCGTTGAGATGCTCTTGTTTTAGAACTGAGTCGAGGAAAAGCAGTGCTTCGTCGATCGTCATTTATTTAAAATTATCCGGTTTGTTAGCGAAAAAGGGGTGCTTCCTGCTTGACGGCACACGCAATTAAGCAATTATACTCAAGATAATAGCATATTTTGCGCGCAAGTTATAACTATTTATAACTTTTTCTCACTGACGTAGCTGTCGCAACCGAGTTATTACTGAATCAAGGTAAAGTTAACCAGTGAATTGCAATATTAAGAGGGAAGGACATTCGTTATGAAAACTAAGTCAACCATTTTAGCTAGCGTTGGTTTATTAATTTCTGTATTGCCGTTCTTTGCCGTTCCAAATAAGGCATTAGCAGGGTGTGGTTTTTTTGATGTTACTTGCAATCCCGCCAATTGGGATGACCCAGTGAAAACTATCCGCGATAATGTTGAAGGTGCGACATTTTTCTCCTTCAACGTACGCGTTACAAACAAAAGTGATAGACAAATTTACGTAAGAGCAAGGTGGTATGTAAATAAACCAAGCCAACATTGTTCAGATACAGATGGGTCCGGCTTTGAGTGTGGTGGTCCTGAGTGGGACGCGGGCAATTGGAAACTGGAAGCAGGGGAGGAAGCACTGATCGTTAATAATGCACATGGGCGTTATATCTACCTTAGTGCAACATCAGTAGATGGAGAACAGAAATGGAATGAAAAAAAAGTTGATATGGGAGCGATCTATACCAATTTCTACTATACGTTCAATCCATAGTTGTCTGTAGCGTTTCTCATAAAAATGAGGTACAATGTCAAATAAAAAATTATCGCTAACTCTTGCTGTAAGTATTTTGGTTTTATCACCTTTTGGTCTTCTCGTGAGACAACCGGAAGTTCTGGCTGACTGTCCTCCATTTGTACCAGACGCTTTATGCCCAAGTAATGAGCCAATTCCCGGTCAACGACTTCCTCCGGCTCCTCCGGTTCAAAGGGGATTAACTATCTGTAATAAGACAAGTGTAGGCAATGTCTATGTTGCCATTGCACTTAATTACAGGGGATCTTTTGGCAGCGATGGTGAAGGCGCACAGCAACATATAGAGTCGCATGGATGGTGGAAGATAGAGCCTGGTGCTTGCACAAAGGTATACCAAAAGGATGCACAGAGAGTCACAGGATATTACGCCAATGGTGGAGATTCTGTTTGGAGGGGTTCAGGTTCAGATCGAAGTTATTGTATTAATCCATCAGTCGAATTCGAGTTTAAGGATTCCCAGGCGTATAGGGAAGAAAAATGTCAGGAAAATGGTGGACAAATGGTAATTTTTAAACCCGTGCGTCCTAGCCGCCAAGCATATACTTTCAATTTAACAAACTGAACAAAAGAGCGCATCAGCGTCTACTTTCAAAGGTTTTCGGCCTACTGAATTGGGTTTTGTTTTAAACACAGGAAGATTAAAGCTATGCAAACTAAATGCCTTGTTTACAGAATTGCTCTCACCACTACTTCATTAGTAGCAATTTTAACCAGCTCCTTGACTTTTCCATCGGCTAAAGTGGAAGCACGTCCGTGTGGCACCGATGAGTTATCAAAAATAGGCTGTTTTCTAGACCCAACTAACCCTCTTGAGAATAATGGTACAGGACAAAGTAGTGACTATACGTCTTACTACCATATCTACATCCAAAATAAAACTAACCGCCCAATCTGGGTTGCCGTGCATTTTAGAAAAGATGGTTATAAACGGGTGGGAACACAGTATGAATATGATAAATGGATAACAGACGGGTACTGGAAATTAAACCCCGGTCAAAAAACTCTTATCCTAGATGACGAAGAGCGTATATCTAACAGAATCATTTACTTTCATGCCCATGACGATCAAGGAAAGTCTTGGGGTAGTAGTGAGAAAGTCTTTGATATACGTGGCGAGAATCAGCCATTCTTTGAAGCCAATATGGGAAATGAAATAGGAACTTATACTCAGAGTTTTACGGCTAATTAATCTTAGCGTAGTTCACTTTATAGCTGCAAATCTTGTACGACTTGGGAGCGCGATCGATGTTAAAAATTAGTTGGGCAGTTTTGAAATGGTCTACATCTATAATTGTTGGCTCGACATTTTGGGGTTTAAATCTATTGTGTCCTTCGACTGCAAGCGCTTGGTTTGATGTGTGTAATAAGTCAGGCGATAAAGCTTCTGTTGCCTTTGCCTATCTGGAAATAGATGCAGCCGAAACAGATATTTTTGGCAACACTCCGCCAAGACGTTCTAGAGGCTGGACTACTGAAGGATGGTGGAATTTAACTTCTGGTGAATGCGCCAGAGTCTATCCCCATGAGCTTAACAAAAGGAACGGCATTTACTATGTATACGCAGAAGCTGGAGATGGAGGAGAATGGAGCGGTGAAAATAGGTTTTGCACAATCAACGAATCTTTTACATTAGCTAGAGCCGACAAACAATGTGAAGGAATAGGTAGAGTATGGAAGAACTTTATCAAAGTCGATACGGGTAATGCCAGGAACTATACTTACAATTTAGGAGATTAAATTTAAACGTATGAAATACCATTTTTGGACTCGAAATTAGGGGCGATCGCTTTTTGATTATCTGGAATAGTAGAGATCGATCGCTCCTTATAATCCAATCTACTGCTCTCACAAATGATACAGGCGATCGCCCTTGTTTTAGTAAGGATGGCGAAGTGCGATCGCAGATACATGGAAATACTTACAGGGAAAACGCGAACAGTATGAATTTATTACTAGATAGCACTACCGTTACTCAAAGTTTAGATCGATCTCTACAAAAAACTCAGAGCTTGCTCGCCGCTTTAGGAACAGATGCTGATTTCACTGCCAAGATGACCCTAGCTTTTGGTAACAATTTTGATACTGATGTTACCAAAAGTTTAGCTTTAGATTGGGCAAATGGAGACTTTGAAAAACTTCCCTTGATAGAGATTCGCTCTTCAGCAGAAATTAATGGAGCCAAGGGAGCTTTTGCTGGAGCAAATAACACAATTTATCTATCGCGAGAGTTTCTTGATGAAAATTCCAATAATATTGATGCGATCGCCAATGTTATTTTAGAAGAAATCGGTCACTCAATAGACTGGCAATTGAATAACTCAGATACCCCTGGAGATGAAGGGGCAATTTTCTCAGCATTAGTGCGTGGAGAAACATTGAACTCTCAACAGCGACAACTGCTTTTAGCTGAGGATGATTCAGCTACCCTTACCTTAGATGGACAAGTTCTTCAGATTGAACAAGCAACAATTTACACGGGAGAAAATCTGGGAGACATTATTACAGGTTTCGATGCTCTTCTAGATACCCTTCAAGCTGCTGTCAATAACCGAGTATACGGGAACAAATTGCCACTTTTAGGAGATAAACTGAAGAATTCCGCTGAAAGTGGCGTACAGTTTATCAGCAATTTTGAAGATGATGTTCTCAATAAACTGCACGAAAAACTCGATACAGCAGTAACTAAAACACCCGAGCTAATCAAACAAGCTCTAGCAGAAGCTTTGGGGCCCAGTGGGTTAAAGTTGCTTCCCGACTTGAATAATGATGGTCAAGTTGATGCCCAAGAAATTGACCAGGCGATTAGCTTTGTGGAAACAACCGACGATGTTAAGTTTAACTTAAGGCTCAAAAAAGAACAGGCGGCTAACTCATTCTCTACAGCCTTGGATGCTGGGATTGGATTACCAGCTTTGAAATTGGATATCAATGGCAAGGCCAAAATCGGTCTTGGCTATGATTTGAATCTAGATTTTGGTGTCAATAAGACTAAAGGCTTTTACTTCGATACATCAACCACTAACGAACTTAAAATTAATTTCAATGCTTCTCTTCCCAATTTAGAGGCCACTGGCAAACTGGGATTTCTTCAACTCAATGTCAAAGATAAAGGCACCCAATTTAACGGCGATTTTACAGTTGATTTAAAGGACTCAGATAATCAACTTTTCTTTTCGGAACTGCCATCAGTTAATTTGGCAAATCTCGTTGATGCCAAACTTAATGGCTCTGCCAATATCAATCTGAATGCTGCCACCAGTTTTCAAGAGTCTGCCGTACTGCCATCGCTTAGTACGGACATCAATATTGGCTGGGGATTTAATAGCAGCAATGCCGATCCAGACAATCCTAGCAGTTTTGGCGATGTACCCAGTATTGCGTTCAATAACGTACAGATGGATATGGGTACATTCTTCAGCGACTTTGCGAAACCTATTTTGGGAAAGATTAAGCAGGTTACAGATCCAATTCAACCTGTTATCAAAGTGCTGGAAGAACCGCTACCGGGGTTCTCTGATGTCAGAGCTATCAAAGCTGCCTTAGATAAAGATAAGGATGGTAATGTTACGCTCTTGGATATCATCGAAACTATCGGGCCAGCTATAGATCCAGATTTCAATTTGGATTACATAGATGCCGTCCGCGAAATCGCTGATTTGAGTGAAAAACTAGACAAATTTTCAAGTAGCACTGACAAGCTGATTGTTGACCTTGGCAGCTTTAATTTAGGCGGCACGGATATTCGATCAGTCCCCGACCTTAACAAGGTATCGCCAAGTTTAAGTCAGGGAATTCCCGACATCAAATCGCAGCTAGAAAGTAAAGGAGCAACAGAAGCCACAACCTTTGTCAGCAGTTTTGAAAGCTCAAAGGCAGGTCAACTCCAATTTCCACTCTTAAACGATTCAACGAATGCGTTTAAGCTGCTGCTGGGGCAAACGGCAGATTTGTTTACATACGATATGCCGGAGCTGAAATTCAAGTTGGGATACAGTCAGTTTTACCCCATCATTTATATTTTGGGAGCTCGTTTCAGCTTTGACCTTAGTGCCAACATCGATTTAGCTTTTGGCTTTGATACAGAAGGGCTAAAGCAGTTCGCAGATAGTGGCAAAACTGCTGATATTTTCAACGGATTTTTTGTGAACGATCTCCGCACTAACCCCGACGGAACGACTGAAGATGTTCCAGAAGTTAGTCTGACTGGAGGGATTGGAGGCTCTGGCGAACTCAATGCAGTATTAGCTAGTGCTGGTGTAGAAGCAAGCATTCGCACCCAAGTTGACTTTGATCTGGACGATACTCTGCACAATAAAGATGGCAAGGTTCGGGTTAACAAAATTTTGGAGAAAATCAAAGAAGATCCGCTGTGTTTGTTTGAGACTAAGGGTGAAGTTACTGCTGGGTTGTACGCTTACTATAAGTTTTTAGGAGGTCGTGAAGAAATCGGTCTGGCCAAAACTCCGCCACTAATCAGCTTTGATTCCAAGTGCGATGATAAAACAGGTTTGAAGCTGGCGGAAGATGTTGGCGGTGGCGTGCTGCGGCTGAATATGGGGCAAAATGCAGTTGCTAGAATTAGGGGCGATCTCAACGATGGAAATGAGATATTCACCGTTTCGCCAGATCCAAATTCAGGCGGGGTTGTTTACATATCAGCATTCGAGAGCAGGCAGAAGCACAATGTCAGCAGCAAGATTGTTGGCAACGGCGGTGCTGGCAACGATTTAATTAATATTCAGGCTGGCGTCCAAACTCCGGCAGACCTTTCAGGCGAGGTTGGTGACGATAAGCTGTACTATCGGGGGACTGGCTCGGCAACACTCCACGGCGGTGAGGGGAATGACCAGTTGGTCGGTGGTGCAGGCAGCGATGAGCTTTTTGGTGAGGGCGGCGACGATAATTTGAAAGGTGGCGATAACAGCGATCGCCTCTTTGGAGATGATGGAAGCGATCGCCTTTCTGGGGAAGCGGGTGATGACAAACTTTTGGCTGGTTCTGGGGACGATTACCTTGCGGGAGGAGCCGGAGCCGATACTCTTGATGGTGGAGAGGGTATTGATGCTGTCTCCTATATCTCCTCCGGTGAAGCAGTATCCGTCGATCTGACAGCGGGTAAAAGTTCCGGCGCAGACGCAGCCGGTGATGTATTGCTCTCCATTGAAAAACTAACTGGCTCAGAATTTGGGGATACGCTGTCAGGTAGCACCCAGAATGACTCCATAGATGGTGGTGGAGGCAACGATGCCATCAACGGTGGAGACGGAAATGACACGCTCACCCCCGGTTTAGGGGACGACACGATCGATGGGGGAGGGGGAACTGACCAGTTAGTTTTGGACTATTCCGCTTTACCCACCCGTGCCGTCGCATGGAGAGACATTGACCCAACAGATCCCTCTTCATGGGATGTCTTTGTAGGAAACGCTTATGGTGTAGGAACACCCCTCACAGTTGATATTGGCAACAGCACTACTCACTATGACGTTGCTCTATCAACCGACGGCACGACAGTAGCGTGGACAGATGAAAAGGGACTGTGGGTTAAAAAGGTCGGTAATTCAAATCCACCTTTCAGAATCAATACTGTTACTAATCCGAACTTTCATGGCTCCTCTCTATCAGCCGATGGCAGCAAGGTAGCTTGGATAGATTACAGGAGTCAGGAAGCTGACCTCTTTGTTGCCAACACTGATGGCACTGGCATCACAAAAATTACCACATTTGAACTAGGTGCTGTAGCTACAGGTCACGGTAAAATTTCCCTCTCAGGCGATGGGAAGAAAGTAGCTTGGAGTGGGGTGGTTAGAGTGGGGGAGTCTGTTTTAGAGGAAGAAATTTTTGTTGCCAATACTGACGGTACTGGAATTAAACAAATTACCGATGACTCTGCTACATCTAGTTTCTTCGCGGAACTTTATGATGCTTTTCCATCCCTTTCAGCAGATGGCTCAAAGATAGTTTGGCAACGTTCTCCCAGAACAGGAAACGCAGTAATCTTTGTTGCCAACACAGATGGCACCGGTATAAAGAAACTGTCCGACGATACCTATGGCGAAAACAAATTCTCAGAATCTGCTTTCCATCCATCTATGTCAGGAGATGGTAGCAAGGTGGCTTGGTCTAGCGCGGCGTATGTAGCTGACTCACCAAATGTACTTGCCATGATTCGGACTGGTAACACTGATGGCTCTGGGGTCGTTATGGTTGCCGGCAGCGAAAATGCTAATTCCGCTCTGTCTCTTGCCGCTGACGGTGCCAAAGTAGCTTTTGTCAAAGATACAGACATCACCGATGGAAAAGGAAGTTATGGTCTTTTTGTAGGGAATGCTGATGGAACCGGGATTCCCACACTCATTGATATTGGCAACCCTGCAGGAGGTGATAGCACCTGGGATTTTGGCGGTTCCGTTGGCGATCGCCCTTCACTGTCAACCTATGTCAACGTTGGTATTCGCTACCCAAAATTCGACCCAATAACAGGCAGTGGAGAAATCCAGACATGGGGGCCAAGCCAACTGCATTTCAGCAATATCAAGCAATTCAAGATTATCGGGACTCCCTATGGAGATGAAATCTATGGCGGTGCCTTGGAAGACACGCTGACAGGCGGTGGCGGTGCTGATACCATCAAAGCTGGCTTAGGGAATGATACTTACCAGTTAGACGACCAAAAAGCTGCTGGCAGTCAAATCCAAGATGCAGGTGGCACGGATATTCTTAACCTTCCAGGCGTAACTATCTCTTTATCAGCTCCCTCTGCTGGTTCTATTGGTATCGAACGAGACGGCACAACGCTGCTGGTAGACCTCAACAAAGATGGGGTTGCTAATGCTGCTAATGACCTAGCTATTTTAGACTTTTTCGCTGAGTCGGTTTCTGGTGCTGGCTTAATTGAAACTGTGGCGAATCTCTCCGGGAGTGACATCCTCAATTATTTGAGCAGCACGCTAACGCCAACACCAACACCAGAGCCA
>NZ_JAUBUJ010000095.1:0-23372 GCF_036705405.1 Microcoleus sp. B13-B6 | reverse complement strand
ACACCAGAGCCAACACCAACACCAGAGCCAACACCAACACCAGAGCCAACACCAACACCAGAGCCAACACCAACACCAGAGCCAACACCAACACCGACACCGACATCCAATTCAGAGCCAACACCAACGCCAGAGCAAACACCAACACCAACACCAGAGCCAACACCGACACCGACATCCAATCCCGAGCCAACACCGACACCGACATCCAATCCAGAGCCAACACCAACGCCAGAGCCAACACCGACACCAACACCACTACCAGAGCCAACGCTACTACCAGAGCCAACACCAACACCACTACCAGAGCCAACGCTACTACCAGAGCCAACGCTACTACCAGAGCCAACACCGACACCGACACCACTACCAGAGCCAACGCCACTACCAACCCCAACGCTTGAGGGGAGCAGCGGTGAGACCCTAATTGGCACTGACAATAATGACTTAATCACAGGTCGTCAAGGTGATGATGTGTTAATCGGTAAGTTGGGAAATGACACTCTTGTGGGTGGATTGGGTAATGACTTGCTCTATGGCAATCAAGGCAAAGACGTTCTCAACGGCAATCAGGGAAACGATTCTCTTTACGGTGGTAAAGGCAAGGATGTTGTTCGCGGCGGCAAGGATAATGACCTGGTTTTAGGAGATTCAGGAGATGATGCCCTCTTCGGAGACATGGGAAATGATACTGTCTATGGCGGTAAAGATAATGATGTTGTCCACGGCGGTAAGGACGATGACCTAGTTTCCGGGGACTTGGGAAATGACACCCTTTTTGGAGACAGGGGAAATGATACTGTTAGCGGTGGCGTTGGTGATGACCTGCTCAATGGCGGTTTAGGCAATGATTCGCTGATAGGTGGTGATGGTCGCGATCGCTTTGTGCTGAACTCTGGTGCCGGAGTGGACACCATTACTGATTTCCAGACTGGTCAAGATTTACTGGGATTAAGCGGCGGTCTAAGATTTAACCAGTTGACCTTTAGCCAGGGTACAGGTATCCAGGCGCAGGACACCCTGATCCGTATCGCCAGCACTGGTGAGTTGTTAGCGTCTGTCACTGGTTTGTCATCAAGCTCGCTTACCCAAGATATGTTCGCTCTGATTTGATCCCAAATCCGGCTTAAATGGATGGGGAGGGTCGGCACGGGGGCACGACCCCTACAAAATACTGAGAATGAAACAGAAGAGCCCTCGGACGAAAGTTTGTGTGGTAGGGGCAATCCCCCCGTGGTTGCCCCTGTTTCAACCGCCGAATCATCAAAGGGCTGGCTAACTTTTGGACGATCGCGACCAAGAAAAGCTATATATTGGTCTATATTTTGGGGAACCATCATCAGCACTAATTCACCCATGACATCCACCGCCACGATCGCCACCCCCCTAAGCTGGACAGAATTAGAAGCCCTCACAGACTTTGAAGTCGATCGCGTCAACGGGCCAACCAACGCTCAAGCCCGCTTGCGCCTCTTCGGTAAAACCGAATCCGATGTGCGAGTCACCCTGTACCGCGACAACCACGCTTGGTGTCCCTACTGCCAAAAAATCTGGCTGTGGCTGGAAGAAAAAGAAATCCCCTACCGTATTGACAAAGTTACAATGTTCTGCTATGGAGAAAAGGAAAGCTGGTACAAGCGCAAAGTGCCATCGGGAATGCTACCGGCGATCGAACTAGACGGCCGCATCATCACCGAAAGCGATGATATCTTAATCGCCCTCGAACGAGTCTATGGCCCCTTGGGTTTGGGCATGGAAAACCCCGCAGTAATACCCATGCGGCGGTTAGAGCGACTGCTGTTTAGGGCCTGGTGCTCTTGGCTGTGCTACCCAGCAAGTTCAGCCAAAGTAGAACAACACAACCGCAACCAATTTATCAGCGTCGTCGCCCAGGTAGAAAAGGCCTTGGCTAGCACTCCGGGGCCTTATTTCCTCGATGAATTTGGCACTGCGGATGTCATCTTTACGCCCTACGTGGAACGGATGAATGCCAGTCTTTACTACTACAAAGGCTACTCGATGCGGGAAGAAAACCCGCGCTTTGCTGACTGGTTTGCGGCGATGGAAACCCGCCCTACCTATCGCGGCACTCAGAGCGATTTTCACACCCACGTCCACGATTTACCACCTCAGATGGGCGGGTGTTATGAAAACGGCGAACCTCAGATGCTACTCAATAAAGCCCGCGTGGATAATGGGCCTTGGGCTGGACTGCCGGATGTGATGTATCCAGAACCGGAAACTTCTCGCGCTGAAGCACTTCACCGCGTCATTAAGCACCACGGCAACATCGTTCGAGTCAATCCTGCTGATGACAACTTATTTGATGAGGCTTTGCGTTGTGCTTTAACTTTGATGATGACTGGCGAAGTTTGTACGCCGCCGGCTGGTTCTGATGCGGCTTTGCGGTATTTGCGCGATCGGGTGAATGTGCCCCGTGATATGTCCATCTACGCGGCGAAGCGATTGAGGGAAGCGTTGGAGGAAACGGCGGCTTTGGTGGGTGATGGCCAAGGTTCTCCGATTCTGCTGAAGCATCGGCGAGATCAAGATCCGGCTAATTTTGTGTATAGCGATCCTAAATGAATTGTTTAATTGTTGTAGGGGCAAACCCCCCGTGGTTGCCCCGATCCGTGGGGGTAGGCACTCTTAGCACTACCCCTACATATTTGTACTGATTTAGGATTGCTATAGGGGGCGTCTGATAGATTTGCTCAAAGGTTTCTACAAACACGACATTACCAATTTGTAAGGTACGATCGGGTTATTCCTAAGCGGTTTGAGAGGCTATGGGTATGGTTTCAGTATCCAACAACCAACCAATTATTATTCGTACAGAGCGCGGACTGACAATTTCAGGTACGCGCATCACTCTCTATGATGTGATGGACTACCTGACGGCTCAATATCCCCCGAAGTTTATCCGTTCCTTGTTTGACTTAACAGAGGAGCAGATTAACGTTGCTTTATCCTACATTGAGGCAAATCGTGCAGAAGTCGAAGCAGAATATCAAATTGTTTTAAGGCAAGCTAAGGAAATTCAGCATTACTGGGAAGAACGCAATCGCGAACATTCTGCCCGCGTTGCAGCGATGCCACCCAAACCCGGTCGAGAGGCTCTTTGGGCAAAACTTCAAGAGCAGAAAGCCAAACACGAACTAGAAGCATGAATTTTCTCATCGATCGCAATCTCGGAGGTCATGCAGAGATTTTATTAGGAAATATTGCGAGTCAAGGCTGGTTAAATCTACTCCCAATTCGTTTTGTCACTTTCAAGCAGATGAATTTGTCGATCGACAGTAACGATCGAGTTGTTTGGCGACTTGCTCAGGCAAATCAGATGATTTTGCTTACTGCCAACCGCAGCATGAAGGGTGAAGACTCCCTGGAACAGGTGATCCGAGAAGAAAATACAGTGGATTCCCTACCTGTGATTACGATTGGAGATGCCGATCGATTTTTAGCCGATCGAGTCTATCGAAACCGCCCAAGTTGACCGTATTCTGGAAATCTTGCTGGATATCGAAACCTGGATGGGCGTTGGTCGTCTTTTTGTTCCGTAAGGTGAGCCAATAACTAAGGCAGTGCTGCTAGCCGAACAAGCCAAAAAAACTGCGTTTCCAACACTATCGAGTATTTTTTATGAAAGTATCTATCTCTTTGCCAGATGAGCTAGTGCGTTACATTGACGATCGTGTAGAAAATCGCAGTCGGCTAATTGAGCTTTTATTGCAAGCATGGCGCAAACAACAAGAACAGGAGGCAATGGTAGAAGCCTGTTTATTGCTGGATGAACTGAGCGATGAATTAGCCGATGAGGATGAAGCATGGCAGCAAGCAGCGATTACCGACTGGGAAGCATCTGGCTCGTGAATTTCGATCCTTGAGTCGGTACAGAAATCCGCAAGACTCGATCGGCGGTAATTATTTCAGGAACTGCTTTTAATCAACGCAGTAAAGTTACAGTTCTGCCCATCACTTCTGCTGTTCCAAACGAGCATTTACGGCCCATTATTTTGCCAGTAATTCCTTCGACTCTCAATGGTCTGAGTACCGAGAGTTTTATCGTGTGCGTCGATCCGATGACGTTTGATAAACGCAGACTTGTGCGCTGTCTTGGGCAATTGGAGTTGCACCAAATACCAGAAATTAAACAGATTTTGGCTCGATATTTAGAACTTGAAGAGTAGGGTAATGGAAAAGCTGGGGGGCTAAAAATATAGCATCGAGTAATGAAGGATTTCTCGATAGTTGAAATATTTTCCTAGATTTCGCCCTTTGGCATCGGTTGGTAGCATGGCTAGTGATTACTTTTTAGATCCCGATCGCCCCTGAAATTAACCCTTAGTAGTGGCGGTATAGCGATCGCTTAGTTTTTGGAGTCTCATATTTTCTTTGATCTCATCATGGGGAATTAAGACATATTTCCAAGGTTTGCCACCGTGCTTTAGCATATAGTCCGAAGCATATTGACACCATTGAACTGCGACATCTTTCTTAGCAAGCACTTGAGGATTGTCAATTTCATTTCGAGCTTTTGGTTCCAGCATATAGATAACTTCTTCTGTTTCAGCCACAAAATCTGGTTGATATTCTGAATATTTTCCCTGCCATTTGTAATAAAGCTGAAATTGTCCTTTTGCGGGTTTAAACCATTTGATTGCATCCCGTTCTAAAATCAGTGCTAGTATTCTTTCTGCTTCCGATTCAAATTTCTGTTCTCGATAGAGGCATTTGGAGAAGCCTGTAAACAGATATTTGGACATATTGCTTTTGTCTCGTGGCGAAGATTGATAATCAAGGCAATTCTTAGCATTTGTAGTGTAGGCGCTATCTTTTAATGCTGTAAAACCTTTACTGATTCTGACCTCATAACCTGTTGTTTCTTCCCAGAAATGTGGCTGCATTTGGCTATGGACAAAATTGGCAATTTCCCTTTGGTAACAGCGTAAAACTTTGTGTGTATCTTCTTCGGATAAGTAGGTCATAAGATGGCTAAGAACTTGACCCGCCAGGTCATAGAGTAAATCAGCGTGTTCGTCATAGCAAATATCATCGAAGTTGACTAAATTTTTGACAATATAGTTTTCTAGCCGTGATTCTTCAAAGTTTTCTTTGATAATTCCCATAAATTCAACTTTATTCGTTGTTAGCGATTGAATATGTAATTCTTCTTGGGAGGGAACGGGATAATTTAAGCCTGTGATATCTAGGGCAAAAGACCTGAAACCCGATCGCACTTGCCCTTTAGGAATAACAAGAATCTTAGGAATATTGATGGTTTGCTGGATAACTAAATTCGTTGTTTTCGCAACGATCGCTTCAATATCTGGAGGTGCTATTATACCTTCAAGTTCCATTTGTGCGGGTTGATATTCTCTAGCTACGGCTTCGCGCACCCTTCCCTGAACTTTTGGGGATGCGAGATGGGCGGTGGTTGGGACTTCTTCGGGGCGGCTTTCAAGCTTTAGGATTTCTTGGTATGTAAGCTGTGCAATCTTTTGTTCTATAGGTGATTGAAATAGGGATTGTTGAATATTTTGGGGTTCGGTTGCAGGTAAATTATCAGGTAAATTAATGGGTTGTTCGGGGTGAAGTCCTAGATTTTGGGCTAGTTGCGATCGCGAAATTACTGTTTGTGTCTTTTGCTGTAAGTCTTCATCTGTGAGGATAATTTGTTTCAGGCGGATTTGGGATTCTGGGCGCTTTGCTTCATCGACAATTTCTTGAAACTTGTCATGGGCGACGATATTTAGGCGATCGACAATTTCGACACCTGTACGCATTCCATAGGGCAAACGCAAGCCCCTTCCAATAGATTGCTCGATCAGGATTTTAGAATTTGCGGCTCTCAGAGGGACAATTGTATAGAGGTTGGTGACATCCCAACCTTCTTTGAGCATATTTACATGGATAACTATTTCAGTAGGTTCATCGGTATGTTCTACTTTGAGCAATCGCTCTACCATTTCATCTTCTTGAGCGCCCGTTTTACTAGAATCAACTTGAATAACTTTATGTTTATAATTTCCTTCGGAAAACTCATCAGATTGAATGAGTTCCATGAGTTTTGAGGCGTGGGTAGTGTCACGGGCAATCACTAACAGAAAGGGTTTAACAATTTGTTTTCCAGTTTGAATAGCATAGGTTTCTAATTCAGCTTTAATATTTTCATGGAGATAGATGCCGTCTTCTAGTTTAAGACGCTCGATCGCGTCTGGTGACATTGCTCTAGGGTTAAAGTCTTTGCGGGTGACGACTGCTGGATCTTTAATAAATCCATCGGTTATGGCACGTCCGAGGGGATAGTCATAGATGACATTTTTGAAAGCTACTGAACCTTTATTGGTTTCGATAAAGGGTGTGGCGGTAAGTTCTAGCCCCATTAATGGTTTTAATTCGTTAATAGCGCGAACTCCTGCTGATGCGCGATATCGGTGCGATTCATCCATTAGAATTACGAGGTCTTTTAATTGAGACAGGTAATCAAAATAGCTTTCGCCAATATATTCGGATAGTCGTTTGATTTTGGGGCTTTTACCGCCGCGTACTTCTGAGTTAATTTTTGAGATATTGAAAATATTAATTTTGCATGAAATTTGTTGATCTAAGATCGTTCGCGCATTCATTTCATAGTTGTCACCTGTGATGATGACTGGTGGAGAGAGCGCAAATTCAGAGATACCCGTAAATACATACTTTGAGGTGTTGGGCGTGAAATCGGTAATTAGTTTGTTATAAATGGTCAGGTTTGGGGCAAGGATAAAGAAGTTTTTAATGTTATATGCTAGGTATAAGTAACTAATAAAAGCGCCCATGAGTCGAGTTTTACCAACACCTGTGGCTAGGGCAAAACATAGGGATGGGAAGTCGCGCTCGAAGTCAGTAAACGTTGGGAATTCTTTTTTGATGGCAACTAAACTTGTTTCTCTATCTATGATGTCTGGGAGGGATAAGAGTTTACAAATGCGATCGAGAATTTCTAAAGATTGGCGCTGGGGATGGCGCAGACTGAGACGATTAGAAATATTATTAACAAGTTGATTTATCATAGGTATCCATGTCAAATAGTGTTAATTGTCCGAACTTTGGGGGTGCTTTTGGCAAGTTTTCAATTTTTAGGCTGTAATCATCATGTCCCCATTCACACCGTGAAAGGATTTGTTTAGGAATTTTTTTAACGGTGAGGTTTGGGAATATGTCGGTTTGACCTCGAAAGGCGGTACATAAAACAAGTAGGGTGCGCTCTTGTCCTACTTCGTCTGCAAGTTTGGATAGTTGTTCGTGACTAAGATTTTGGGTGGTGACATAGATAAAGTCGCTTTCGGTGGAATAGCCATGTTGCCAATAGAAGGTGTCTGATGGTGCGTAGGTGAAACCTTCGATTTTGCAGAGTGCTTCGGCAAGCATCGCGGCGTTATAGTTTTTATTGATTACCCAGTTATCCCATTTGTCTTTTTCTAGTAGGGATGGTGCAAGATGATAGTATCGAAACCCGCCGCCACCTTTCCAGTTAACTGCTTTGCTAATTCCACCTTGATCTTCGCCATCAATTACTTTTTTGAGTCGGGGAATGATATGAGTATGACAATGTTCGCCGAGTTCAATCATGATCCAGCGTCTTCCCATTTTATGGGCGACTGCGCCTGTTGTTCCTGAACCTGCAAACGAATCAAGAACAATATCTTTGGGATTAGTGGCAAGTTGAAGAATACGTTCTAGTAGCTTTTCAGGTTTAGGAGTTGAAAAGGGTTCTTGTGCATTAAGTTGCAACTGCTCTCGTTTAGCATCTTGATTATGACCCACTTCTTCCCATGTCCATATTGTTTGTGGTACTCCTCCTTTGTCAGAAACCGCACTTAATAATCTCTTGAAGCGAGGTACAGAGTTCTTTCCTTCTACTCCCCAATACACTAAGCCCTGTTGTTCATTATCTTCATGTCTCTCACGCGAATATCTCCATACTGCCGTTTTCTTAGGGAGAATAATTTCACCAGTATTTGGATTAGTGATTGGATAGTATAGATTAGGACGCTCATCAATAGATTTGTTACAAGTATAATTGTCTGATTGCCAAGCACCACGAGGATCATTGTCAGGGTTTTTGTATGCTGAGTTTGATTTTTCAGTTCTAGGAAGTCTATTCGGTTTCCAAGACGTTTTAACTTTCGCATAAACTAAAATGTGGTCGTGATCGTTACTGAACCAAAGTGCATCATTCGATGCCGCATACTTCTTCTGCCAGATTACATTCGCAACAAAATTTACGCGCCCAAAAATCTCGTCACACATCACTTTCAAATAATGCGCTTCATTATCATCAATCGTAATCCATAAAGAACCATCATTCGACAATAGATTACGCAAAATCTCTAAACGATCGCGCATTAAACCAAGCCAAATAGAATGTTCAACTCCATCATCATAATGTTCAAAAGCTGAGCCTGTATTATATGGCGGATCGATAAAAACACATTTAACTTTTCCTATAAACTCTGACTCCAAAGCCTTGAGAGCCAATAAATTATCCCCAAAGATTAAGCGATTATCAAAAATATCATTTTCACTCACCTGATGAGCCGCATGATAAGACATCTCTGGATCTTCCAGCAAAATTCGCGGCTCCAGCTTGGGGCGAATATCCTTACCAATCCAGGTTAATTCTAGTCTCTGCTTTTTAGTCATAATTAATCTTTTTCTCAACAGTTAAACTCTAGGAATATTCTGATTTTTAGTCTAATTATTCCTGGGATCTAACTCTTGCATCACCCTACTCGTTAAAGGAACAACATCGGTTAAACTCTTGAAAATTGCTAGATAACCCTTCTGGTCACTAGCAAATTGAGATTCAGCAATATTATAAATCAATTCGGCAAGCTCTAACGCAATTCGTGACAATTCTATTTGATCATCATCAGACAACTCAATCTCTACTTTATTGATCAATGGTTTATGGCGTCTTCCGAGAATATCCAGAATAAAAAATCTACCATGCTTATAAAACATCTTTTGTCAACCTGTTGCAGCATTTTCTGAAGCAGAAAAAATGCTATCTAAATATTGAAATATTCGCACATACCGACAAAGCATAATCCCTGAAATTTCATTACTAAAAAGAGTTGAATAATAACGCTTATAAAGTTGACCAATTTCTCTCTTTGCTGCAACCAATATTTCCGTATTACCACTAAAACAAGCAAGAGCAACTGCCGCCTGTTCAATTGTAATCGCATCCTGATTTCGCTCCGCCGATGGTCGATATTCATAAACAATATTCGATACCATACATTCCTGTCGCAAACGCTCTTGATTGGAATCTAACGCGGCAAAATAAACATCACGCACAGCATTTTGCGTATTTCTTGCCCCAGTAATTTTTTCGCCAATATTGTCAGTCTCCGTCCCCACTTCAATAATTGTAACTAATAACTTTGCATCAGCAGATATTGAACCATTAGCATTATAAACCGAAGCGATCGCTCCTACCGTTTGCGCGCCATTTACGACGGAAAAATCTTTTAAAGTAAATTGAGTTGATTCCTGTGTATGTCCCGATGTCAGACTAATTACCGAACAAGTAATCGTCAGACCATTGTTGAGATAAAATAGTTCAGATGGTTGCTCTTTGACAGTTTCCGCAATCGCTAAGTTAACATCCTCTGCACCTAGGTAATAACGGATATTTTTCTCAAAAAGCGACTTATTATGCTCTTGATATAAAGAGGCAAGTTCTGAAGCCTTAACCAATCCATAAAATGCCCTACGCGGCCGATCTAAACAATGCCACTTTTCCAAGGTCAAGACTACATCAACAGGGGCGATCGCGTGTTTTGCTGTCAACCAACCATGTGTTATGCTAATATTTAAATCTTGCCATTCAAAACGTTGATCGAACTGATTCAGTTCACTTTTTAACTGATTAAGATCCGTAATCACATGAGAACTCAGGCTTTCATCAAGATATATATTACAGCCAACTATTTTTACTCCGTTAGTATTTAAAGCATCTTCAACATCTTGCTGCAACCGCGCAAAGCCATCATTAAATTTCTGAAAACGTTGATGGACTAAATCTCTAATCCCATCACAAAATTTTTTATTATCACCCATATTTGGAGCATTCCCCGCCTTAGCCTGTACCAACAAAAGCAATTTTTTAATCCGATCGAAATAAATGGCATCAATCCCATTATCATTTTCCCCATTGACAATTGAGTTAGCCGCTTGAGCAGGGGTAAGATCGGCAAGATTGGCGATCGCAAATGCAGCCAAAGAACGACTCAATCGATTTTTTTCATGTTGCTCTGGTGTCCAGTTCCTCTGAAGCTGCGCGGTCATTTGAAAATAATCCTGCTTTAGTACCTCAATGATTTGAGTCTTTTTGGCATGGGTATTCGGCTTAGGCATTGAGCGATTATTAATATTTTAATTTTTTCTAGGAGCGGTAAAAAGTTAAGCTTAAAAGCTTAACTTTTTACTCACTAATATCTAAGCAACCTCTACGAACACACCGCTGCGAGCAAACTCCTCTTCTTCAGGACTAAAGACGGGAGCTCGATCCACAAGGTCAGGGTCAAAGTAATATGTCTCTTGTAAGAATTGTCCGGTGACGATCGCCTCCTCCAACTCCTTGATATAATCTTGGGCAACTAAGCAAGCCTCCTTGATGCCTTCCTCATCGCGCTTATCCAACAGCTTTTGCAAAGTTGCTCTCACCCCTGTCAGTCGTGCCGCAGGCTTGAGCATACCGTAGAGGCGGTACATCCGATCGGTGGCAATGCTAATGTGTTTGAGGGCCTTGGCTCGTGCTAGCTCAGAGTCAATGCTAGGCCAATAACGGGTGGTATAGAATGCTTTCTCATCCTTGTGATACCACTCCTCCGATCGCGCAATTGATGAGGAGACAGTATTGTGCAGCTTCCAGAAGAATAAGCGCAGGGAAGCGCCATCTACTACGGTCGATAACTTTGCCTCCATTGATACCTCAAAGTCATTCAGACGCGGGTCACGCCCAAGCACGAGGTACTCTACAGGGTACATTTCCACCTCTTTATTCTGCACGACGTAGGCGTTGAGGTGGTGGCGGCAGTAGGGGCAGGGATACATAGTGGCAAACAGCTTGAAAAAGTCCTTGAAGATTGCCACCAGAGTTTTTTGCTGTTGGGGGGTCTTGGTAGAGACGATTTCAGCCGTAGTGTGGAAGAAACGCCACACCGCAGGGCCAATATAATACGGGAAGCTGACGCGCATTTGTGAATTCTTTATTTCACTGCGATCGATATAAACGTCAATGAACGATACATATTGCGAGAGTTCGCCAGACTCGCGCCCAAACTCCAAGCGTTCGCGCCGTTTCTGTACCCCATTCAGGTAGTTGTGCGTCAAGCGCCATGCCTGTTTGAGCATTAGCTTCTGTTTTGGAGCGCATTTGGGAAAGCTTTCTACAACATCCGCCCCATAGCGCCCAAATTCCCCTGACGCCTTGGTGGCTTCGTACCACTGGTTTAAAGCTGCTTCGTCAGCCACCGTATTCAAGGGGATGTCTGCTGCTGTGCTGACGCTGAAGGCAGCCAGCAGCTTCGGCATAAAGTCTTCATACCAATAGGCGACTGGCATCATCGCACCATCGATTTCCTCTGAGGCATCCGAGAGGATGACGCGGTTCCACTTCTTCAGGTACTCTTTGGGATCTCCCTCAGATTTGACTGGTGGCGGTGCCATTTCCTCACTCAGTTCCATTTTTCTCAATCGGTTGAGTTCGTTGATGGCAAGCACACCCTCGGCGATGTCACGCAAGTTGAGACTTTTCTTCTTGATGGTGATGGCAAACTCGACTCCCGCCGCAAACTTTTCCTTGGCGCTGGCAGACTTACCCCGCGCTTCCAACATGGCTTTTTGTTCTGCCAACATTTCTGGAGTTTTTTCTATAGTCTTCCAGTTTTTGATGCGATCTTGTAGTCTGGCATATTCATCTTCGATCGATTTAACTACTGCATCCAGTAGAGGGTTGCACGCCGACTCTACTACACCCAATCCTTTATAAAGCCCGATCGCACATCTGACAAATTGCACAAAATCAACGATTCTGTAGGGCAAGTTTCTCACGCGCAGGTGAGTCTCGTGGTTGGCCGAGAAACTCTCACGGAAGCTGCGGTAGGCTGCTCCCTGGATCAGACGAAACAAACCAATCTGCATCTGCAAGCGGGAGGTACCGCGCTTGCTCTCAGCTTGTGGGTGTTGCGCGAGTAGTTCTTTTAGGCGCGCTATTTCTGGATTGCTATCGTTGGGTGCTTCTTGTAGATTAGGTTCAATAGTGGCAGAATCTGCCTCATTGATAGCAGTTGCTGTAGTTGCGATCGCAGCCGCTGTACTGTCTGAAATCTCGGTTGTCTGTGTGCTGACAACCGGAACCGGCGAGTCTTGATATCCGGTTGCGATCTCTGACTCATCGGGTACCAGTTTGCAGAATTCCTTAAAGTCAATTGAGGCATCGCCGTCATGATCTACCTCTTTGATGATCTCATCGAGCTCTTGCTCTGTCAGCCCAAACTGGCTCATCACGCCGTGCAGCTCGTCTCTGGTGATTTGACCGCTACCGTTTTCATCAAATACACTAAATGCCATTTTGAGACGACTCTGGCGATCGCCTTGGTGGGACACCATCAGCATTTTGAATTCCTCAAAATCGATACTGCCAGACAAGTCTACGTCCACTTCTTTGATCATGTCGCGCAGATCGGTTTCGTTAGGACTCTGGCCTAGCGATCGCATCACTTGACCCAGTTCTTCTGATGAGATAGCACCGCTCCCGTCCGCGTCAAATACTTTAAAAGCTTCCCATAACTTTGCCACATCTTCTTCAGTTATGGCTTTTTTTTCAAGCTGCACAGATGTCATCACTAAATCCTCCCTGATTTTTTATTGGCTGTCTATTGATTATGACCAATATACTTTAATTCCTGATGAGTTACGCAACGGTATTATCAAATCCAAGGGGGTTGCCGATTTCTCCCACTTTGGCTTGTGACCGTCGATCTATCAGTTTGATATTACTCCCAGTAATTTTCCCAATCATCCTTAAAAGCTTGCTGCAATCTCTGCATATACGCATCAGTCTTAATCTTCACCATCCACAGATTATTAGCATTGCGGCCTCCCTTGCACACAACACCTTCATCTACACCGTATTTCCCCTTGCGAACATCGTCCATAAACTTGCCCGTCAGTTTGCCGCGATAAATCACTCGCGCAATATTTAATTTACCAAAATCCTGAATAAACCGATCGGGAACAACCATACCGCCCTCAGTTTCCACATCAAAAAGCACCAGTTGTTTGCGATCGTCCTTTTTGTGCCTTCCCGCAAACGAGTTAGCACCAAAAAACTCTGTAAACACAGTAATTTCAGGGCAGTGATACAGTTCGTTCTCTCGAAATATAGACTCTAAGGGACTAGCAAAGTCTCTTTTAAATATTTCCGGTGCTTCTTCTAAACCTGGATGTGCAGCATTAAATTCTGCAATTCCCATCTCATCCAAATCAAATCTACTGCGGCGCGTACCAAAAGCATACCAACCAAGTTCAACTTCCCAAACCCAATGCAAATTAGTGCCATCGTACTTCTCAAAAGCTACACATTGTTCGTAAGGGCAATTTTTACTATCTGGAATTTTGGGATAGGCAAGAAGCATAAGTCGTGCGTTAGCGAAGCTTGCAGAAGACGATCGCTCCGCAACAAAAGAGACTATTCTCAGTTTACGCCATAACCGACGAAAGCGTTTGCCATAAAACGATCGCGGTTTTTCCCGTACCGAACTCCTGGAGTATTGCTATCTATATCTTTGAAGGCGTAAAAAGTTAACTGATATCTTGCACCATTGTCAAGAACGGGCTCTCCGGCCCGTTCCACAAAGAATGAGTTTTCTTGTGGAACGGGCCGGAAAGCCTGTTCCTAAACGGGCTCTCCGGCCCGTTCCACAAAGAATGAGTTTTCTTGTGGAACAGGCCGAAAAGCCTGTTCCTAAACAAGTAATTGAGAATGGTGCAAGATGTGAGTTAAGCTGAAAAACTTAAGTTTTTACTGACTGATATTCAAGTAGCCTCTACGAACACACCGCTGCGAGCAAACTCCTCTTCTTCAGGAGTGAATACAGGAGGTTCATCCACAAAGTCAGGGTCAAAGTAGTATGTCTCTTGTAGGAATTGTCCCGTGACGATCGCCTCGTCCAACTCCTGGATGTAATCTTGAGCAACTAAGCATACCTCCTTGATGCCTTCCTCATCCCTCTTATCCAACAGCTTATGCAATATTGCTCTCACCCCTGTCAGTCGTGCTGCGGGCTTGAGTATAGTGTAGAGGCGGTACATCCGATCGGTGGCAATGCTGATTTGTTTGAGGGCTTTGGCTTGTGCTAGCTCAGACTCAATGCTGGGCCAATAACGGGTGGTGTAGAATGCTTCCTCATCCTTTTGATACCACTCCTCCGATCGCGCAATTGATGAGGAGACAGTGTTGTGCAACTTCCAGAAGAATAAGCGCAGGGACGGGCCATCTACTACGGTGGACAGCTTTGCCTCCATTGATACCTCAAAGCTATTCAGACGCGGGTCGCGCCCAAGCACGAGGTACTCCACAGGGTAAATTTCCACCTCCTTATTCTGCACGACGTAGGCGTTGAGGTGGTGGCGGCAGTAGGGGCAGGGATACATACTGGCAAACAGGTTGAAGAAGTGCTTGAAGATGGCCACCAGAGTTTTTTGCTGTTGGGGGGTCTTGGTAGAGACTATCTCAGCCGTAGTGTGCAAGAAACGCCACACCGCAGGGCCAATATAGTAAGGGAAACTGACCCGCATTTGTGAATTCTTTACTTCAGTGCGATCGATATACACATCGATGAACGCCACATATTGCGAGAGTTCCCCAGACTCGCGCCCAGACTCCAAGCGTTCGCGCCGTTTCTGTATCCCATTGAGGTAGTGGTGCGTCAAGCGCCATGCCTGTTGAAGCATCAGCTTCTGTTTTGGAGCGCATTTGGGAAAGTTTTCTGCAACATCCGCCCCATAGCGCCCAAATTCCCCTGACGCCTTGGTGGCTTCGTACCACTCGTTTAAAGCTGCTTCATCAGGCACCGTGTTGAAGGGAATGTCTGCTTCGGTAATGACGCTGAAGGCAGCCAGCAACTTCGGCATAAAGTCTTCATACCAATATGCTACTGGCATCATCGCACCATCTATTTCCTCTGATGCCTCCGAGAGGATGACGCGGTTCCACTTCTTCAGGTACTCCTTGGGATCTCCCTCGGATGGGGCTGGTGGCGCTGCCATGTTCTCACTCAGCTCCAGGTTTCGCAGTCGGTTGAGTTCGTTGATGGCAAGCACACCTTCGGCAATGTCACGCAAGTTGAGACTATCCTTTTTGATGGTCATTGCCAACTCCACTGCCGCCCCAAACTTCTCCTTGGCGGTGGCAGACTTATCCCGCGCCTGCAACATGGCTTGTTCTTGGGCCAACATTTCAGGAGTTTTTTCTATGGTTTTCCAGTTCTTGATGCGATGCTCTAGTCGGGCATATTCATCTTCGAGCGATTTAACTACAGCATCCAGTAGAGGGTTGCACGCCGACTCTACTACACCCAATCCCTTATAAAGCGCGATCGCACTCCTGACAAATCGCACAAAATCAGCAATTTTGTATGGCAAGTCTCTCACGCACAGGTGAGTCTCGTGGTTGGCACAGAAACTCTCGCGGAAGCTGCGGTAGGCTGCTCCCTGGATCAGACGAAATAAACCAATCTGCATCTCCAAGCGGGACGTACCGCGCTTCTTCTCAGCTTGTGGGTGTTGGGCGAGTAGTTCTTTTAGCCGCGCTATTTCTCGATTGCAACCGGTGGGTGGTTCTTGTAGATCTTGTAGATTAGGTTCAATAGTGGCAGAAGCTGCCTCGTTGACAGCAGGGGCTATACTTTCGAGCGCAGCGGCTGTACTATCTGAAATCTCGGTTGTTTGTGTACTGACAACCGGAATCGGCGAGTCTTGATCTGCTGTTGTGAGCTCTGGCTCATCGGGTATTAGTGTGCAGAATTCCTCAAAGTCAATTAAGGCATTGCCGTCATGGTCTGCCTCTTCGATGATCTCATCGAGCTCTGGCTCTGTCAGCCCAAACGGGCTTATCACATCCTGCATCTCGTTTTTAGTGATTTGACCGCTACCGTTTTCATCAAATACACTAAATGACATTTTGAGACGACTCTGGCGATCGCCTTGCTGGGATACCATCAGCATTTTGAATTCCTCAAAATCGATACTGCCAGACTTGTCTAAGTCCACTTCCTCGATCATTTCGCGCAGCTCGGTTTCGTTAGCACTCTGTCCTAGCGATCGCATCACTTGACCGAGTTCTTCTGATGAAATAGCACCGCTCCCGTCCGCGTCCAATACTTTGAACACTTCCCATAACTTGGCCTCCTCTTCTTCAGTCATGGCTTTTTTTTCAAACTCCACAGAGGTCATACTAAATTTTCCCGGATTTTTTTATTTTATGTCTATTAATTATCGCTAATATAAGTAGGGAATCACAAAAAAACAATAATATTTTGTAAGCTTTTGTAGGGGCTGGTTTCGCCTAGAATATATACTAAGAGAGATGTGATGAGTGCCAAACTCTGGCTATCATGTAATGTTTATTTGAACCCACTTACTTTAATTCCTGATGAATTACGAAACTGTTACAAATGATACTATAACTCTGCATAGTTGCCAGGGTTATCGCAAGGAGTGGGCGTTTTAGTTGGTAAATTAAAGAGTTAGAAAGCGATCCGTATTTAAGTCAATCAAGAGTTTTTCTGGTTGAAATTTGACAGTTGACTGTGGGTCGATAAACTCAAAATTGCGCTGATAGATCGAAGATACATATGATTGCCACTTGACTCGACTTTGTGATTCCGATGAAGCGCGGATTTGAGCTGAAGCGGTTAGAGTGCGATCTAGACTGAAGGGCGAGATCCTTTTGCATCAGGATTTGAGTTAAAAGTAGGCGCAATATTCGGTCATAGTTGAGTGAATTTAAATCATCTATAGCGGTTCTCAAAAAAGTGAGGTATGCCCTATGCCCTATGCCCTATGTCCTATGCCCTAGGCCGGATAGTACCTCATCTTTCTGAAAAAGGCTATATGATAGCAATCCTATTTCATTGGTTAACAATTTTTATGCCCAGCACGCGATCGAGTCGAAGAGGGGGTTTTAACGATTTCCCCCCTTCCCGTTCTAGTTAAAAATCTCTCAGTTGAGCAGTTTGAACCGGAACTTCTTTAATCTGGGCACCGCGGCGCACCTTCAGTTTTAGAATTTGACCGATTTGGCTGTTTTCCACCAAATTTTGCAACTGTTCGGGTTCAGTCACTCCCTCGCCGTCAATTTGAACGATGACATCCCCCTTGCGAATCCCTGCTTCCTCAGCAGGCGTATTTGGCACAACTCGCATCACTAACACCCCTTTCACTTCCGGCACAATTAAAGGAGCATTGGGGTCAGAATTATTCTCTCTGGCCATTTCAGGAGTCAAAGCAATCATCTGAATCCCTAAAAACGGATGGCTGACTTGTTCTCCCTTGGCTAACTGCGCGTAGATGGCCTTGGCTTTGTCGATGGGAATCGCAAACCCAATACCCATTGCATCGGCTCGAATCGCCGTGTTGATGCCAATCACTTCTCCTCTGCTGTTTAACAGGGGGCCACCGGAATTGCCGGGATTGATGGCGGCGTCGGTTTGAATGAAATCAAGGCGCTTGTCGGGAATGCCGACGGCTGCACTGGAGCGTTTGAGGGTGCTGATGATGCCTAAAGTGACGGTGTTGTCAAATCCCAGGGGGTTCCCCACGGCGATCGCCCAATCTCCCACTTTCACCGCGTCGGAATCTCCCAAGGTGGCCGTCGGCAGGTTTAATTGCTTGGTATTAATTTTGACAACCGCCAAATCTGTTACTTCGTCAGTACCTTGCACTTCTCCTGGAAATGTTCTGCCGTCGTTTAAGGTGACTGTCACTCGATCGGCTTTGTCAACTACGTGAGCGTTGGTTAAAACAATCCCGCTTTTGTCAATGATGAAGCCAGAACCTTGACCGCGCAACCGTTCTTGTCTGGGGGTCAGGCTGCGTAAATCTTCTCCCAAAAATCTGCGGAAGAAGGGGTCTTCCATTAAGGGGTCGAGGTTGCGACTGACGGTGCGCTCGGTATCAATACGAACAACTGCCAGCCCGACTCGATCGACAGCCGCTGTCACAAAACTGCCGGTGTCCCCTGGGAGTTCCGAGCCCCGCAGCGCTAACAGTTGCGGATTCGCAGCGGTGGCTGGGAAACTCTGGAACTGTAAGTTGGGCGGATTGCTGCCATCAGCGGCGGTAGCGGGTGCAGGATTGATTGCTAACGCACTCAGGGCGATCGTCATTCCTAAAATTAGGGCGAACCAACGATCACCGGTTCGAGGGGCGGGGCGAAAAAACTTAAATAGTCGCATAGCGTCAATCTTTGTTAGTCTGGGTTAGTCTGGTAAGGGTGTGCGATCGTGCGGACTCAATAATCTGTCACCATAAAGATCCTAAATATATTTTGACAGTTACAATACATGAGTCACTAGCCCGCACCAACTCAACATATTCTGAATTCTAACTTTTAAATTTCCCTCGTAATACCAGTTTCAAAAAAAGAATGCAACTCTAGGCCCCTGGGCCCAACCATTACCAAATCACTCATTCCCAATCTAAAATCTAAAATCTAAAATCTAAAATGGTATAACCCCAATGATTCTATCTGATACTTCTACTGACAAATCCTTGCCCTCAAATTCCCACCACCATCACGACGCTGAATCAGCCCACCCTCACCATCACGATGAAGAATCGAGGCGGCGGCTGGTAAATCGCTTGTCTCGGATTGAGGGACACGTCCGCGGCATTAAAACAATGGTGCAAGAAAACCGTCCCTGTCCCGAAGTTCTCGTGCAAGTTGCTGCAGTTCGAGGCGCGCTCGATCGCGTAGCGAGAATCATTCTTGACGAACACTTAACTGAGTGCATCGCCAGAGCCGCGAAAGAAGGCAATATTGATACCGAAATTGAAGAGTTGAAAGCGGCTTTGGATCGGTTTTTGCCTTAGCCGCTGCCAATTTTTACATCATATAACAAAACCTGCCAATTATACCAAACTTCCAAGTTATGATTTCTGGCCAATTTTTTAAGCATCTTTCACAAACGCGGGAAAAGCATCAAATCTTCTCCCCTTCACCCCCATTGCCACAACATATAATTTATATGATCCGCAGTTGAGGAGAGCGAGTTTTGTTAAAAAACGATTAGTCAGGTTTGTCGTAATGACGCAACTCCTCAAAATCTTCAAAAGCTGACGGTTAACCATTAGATAATCGGTGCTTAATCCGACGTGGTATGAACTGTCTAGACTTTCGTCAGCTTGGCTTTTAGGTGGTATCTGACTGTTGCATAAACCGCTTTATAGGAAGCCTCAATGCTGTATTCCTGCTGCAACCACTCTTGAATCTCTCCATAGCTTTTAAAGCCTTCCTGGGGGTTGCTGAGGCGCATTGCCAAACTAGCGCGGGCCAGAGGAGGAATGGCAGGCTTGCGGCCGCCGCTGTGCTTTGTTTCGAGGAGTCCTTCGAGTCCGTCAGATCGGTACTTTCTCAGCCACCGCTGCACTGTAATTCGATTTACCCCGATCGTCATTGCCAATTCTTTAACTGTCTTAACGTGACAAATTTTGAACAGGTAAAGTGCTTGAATCTTTTGAAAGCCACTTGCTGTTTTTTGTTCATTTAACAGGTTTTTTAGTTCTTCAATTGTCTCTGTGATGCTAAGTTTACATACTCCAGCCATATCAATTACCTCACGATTCGCGTTCTACAATACCTTTGTTTGACAAGGGAGCAAAAGCCGCTCCCATCCTAAATGCTGACCTTTTGTTTGCCCTGAAGCAATACAAAAGCGATCGTTCTCATTAAACTTTTTCCTTCCTGGAGGCACTCAGACCCTCAGAAACCGGATTATTTTAACCTGGAGCAAGGTTGCAACGATTTTTTTGGTAAAAAACCCGGTTTCTGGGTCAGTTTTGTATTTGATGGACAAGCGTCATTGCTAATACTGATAGCCGTTAACCGATCGACTCTAAGATTAGCGGCAATAGGTGACTCTTAAGGAATACCATTTATTCTTTTATTGTTAAACATCTATCATGGTTTTCCTGGTATCTCTTGGTAATTTTTGCGAACGTATGGGCGATTTTTAGTCATTAGGTGCTAGCAAACAAGCGAATGTCTGTACACCAGCGATCGCATTTTTATACAGACATTCCCCTACTCCCAGAAGTGCATTTCTGGCTTTCGCTGTGCGAGAAATATTGATACATCAACACTCTCATTACCCGGAGCCGGTAGCGCCGAGTGACGTTGCAACCGACTTTCACAGCAAGCGGGCAAGTATCCGTGAAACTACTGGCTTTATCGCCAATTGAGTAAAACACGACGAGGGGGCATTGTCAATTTCTCAGCATTACAGTATAAGTATCGGCTATTTTTGCCCGCCTGCTGTGATCGAAAGCGGAGTTCCTATGTGATCCTACTAGCATTTTTTTGTGATTCTGGTCACATTGCTACTCAGTAAGCTCAACAACCCATAAAAAGTTATGGGTTGGATCGGAGTTTCCACGTAGAATCTTTGGGATTTAGTTAGGAAGTGCGATCGAACTTGTTGTTAAAATTTTGAAAGATAAATTTTTAACCAAAGGGAAAAGAGAATGCAGCTTTGTCCTTCACCCTGACCAAACCATCTAATTTATACTCAAACGTTGCAGATTGAGGGAAGTTTCACCCTGGGTGTGAATATTTCAGAATCTAAAACTGCAGAACATCCGGTGCAACCAGCTTGCTGACAGTATTCTTCATTTAAAAGGTGTAGAGAAGCCACAATGAACGTTGACGAACTGCTCAAGCTATATGCAATAGGAGAAAGAAATTTTAGCGGGGTCTACCTGCACGAGGTCTACCTCTACGAAGCAGAATTGATTGGAGCCAATCTGTATGAAGCCGACCTGATTGGAGCCAATCTCAGCAAAGCCAAACTTAACAGAGTCAACTTTGGCAAAGCCAATTTGTGCAAGATTAATTTGAGCAAAGCAGACTTAGGTGGAGCCGACCTCACAGAAGCACTTTTACTTGAAGCTAACTTGAATCGAGCTGAGTTGATGGGAGCAAATCTCAGTAAAGCAGACTTGAGCGGAGCTTCCCTGATCCAAGCAACTTTAATTGGAGCCAACATATCAAGGGCAACACTCAGCCGTGCCGACTTGCACGGAGTAAATTTTTACGGAGTAAACTTGCGTAGGGCCGTACTCACAGAATGCGATTTAATTGGGGCCAACTTGAGTAAAGTAGACCTTAGCGGAGCCGACTTAATGGGGGCGAGTCTAATTAGGGCAGACTTGACTGAAGCGATTTTAAGTGCGTCAGACTTAAGCGGAGCCAACCTGTTGGGAGCAAACCTCACAAAAGTCAACCTGAGCGGAGTATATCTTAAGGGTACAACGATGCCCGACGGCACGATTCACGACTAATTTATTTGTTAATTTTTATGGTTGCCGAGAACAGCGGCTAAAGGGTAATGAGCTTTTCATAAAAATTTTACGGGAAGCGGGAAACGAGCGTGGCTTTAGCCCTGAGAAGGAAGAACACGGGGATTTCAATCCCCGTGTTCTTTCTTCTTTAATTTGCCGAATGATGGGGGTCTTCTATGTATTTTTTCACGACCTCGCTACTAATATTGCCTGCTGTACTAACAAAATAGCTGCTCGTCCATAAAGATGGCAGCTTTTTCAGTTCAGGAAACTCAGCCATTAAATGGTGACTAGAACGCCCTTTGAATACTTTAATCACCAACGCAGGGGTGTCCATCGGCTTAACAGCTACGAACAGATGTACGTGATCTGGCGCTACCTCCAAGGCTAGAAGATCCCAACCTTTCTCGGTTGAAAGCGCTAAAAATATTTCTCGAAGTCTAGTTACTATGTCACCGACCAGAACTTTCTTGCGACGCTTAGGAATAAACACGAAGTGGTAGTTAAGTAGGAACTTAACGTGGTTGTGCGTTTGGTATTCGGGAAGTGGCAACATAAAGTTTTGTTGATATCGATTGAATTGTCAACTCTACTTATCTAAACTGAATAAATCACTTTTAGGAAAAAGAGGTGGCTAAAGTCAAAAGAACAATGGGAATACAGCAAGTATTGCTATCTCCCACTGAAGAAATTGAGGCGGTATTAGATTATCTTTGTCGGCAATCTGGCACCCTGTATAACAGTGCTGTCTATTTAGCTCGTCAGACATTTTTCAAGACAGGAAAACTGCTGACTGGAAAATTTGATTTATCTTTTGAACCGTCAATTTCCAAGTCAATTGTTGCTAAGTCGTTGCCTTCAACCCCCATGCAACAAACCTTGATGTCCGTTACGGAGGCGTTTAAAAGTTTCAAAGAGTTAAGGGCTTTGTACGTCCAGAATCAATTGCACTTTAAGCCTAAGCCTCCGAGCTATCTAACAGGGTCTAAGCTGTTCAAAGTAGCTTACCCAAATTCTGGAGGACTGAAGCCAACACTTGTCGGCAATCAGTTGAGATTTTCCTTGGGTGTGACAGTGCGGCGGTGGTTTGGGATTTCTGAATTCTTTCTGCCCATGCCGTCGAACATTGATTACTCTAAAGTTAAAGAATTCACTATTCTCCCTAAAAATGGTGTTTTCTACTTGGAAATGTCTTACGAAGTAGAATTACAGAAGCACGATTTAGATCCTAGTCAAGCGCTGTCAATCGATTTGGGAACTGCTGAGAATTTAGCTGCTTGCGTTGACACGTTAGGAAATTCTTTCTTGATTGATGCTCGCGCTATGAAGGCAATGAATCAGCTATGGAATAAGAAAGTTGCAACCAGGAAGGAAGGAAAGCCCACAGGTTATTGGGATAGCTGGCTAGACCGTGTAACCCGCAAGCGCAATCACCAAATGCGCGACGGACTCAACAAATCGGCTAAATTAATTATTGACCACTGCTTAAAGCATGGTATCGGTAATTTAGTGATTGGATGGAACCAAGGTTTTAAATCCAAGGCCGACATGGGTAAACTGAACAATCAAAAATTTGTTCAAATGCCTTTAGTAAAGTTGAAAGACCGATTAAAGCAACTCTGCAAATTGCACGGTATTAAGTTTACTGAAACAGAAGAAGCATACAGTTCTAAAGCTAGCGTGCGTTTCGTTCTGAAGAAACCCAGAAATGGGGGGAATTCAGGCTCTAGCAAGGTAATCCAATATGGATTGAGTTC
>NZ_JAUBUJ010000094.1:0-35234 GCF_036705405.1 Microcoleus sp. B13-B6 | reverse complement strand
TCTATCGGGCAACCACGGGGAGTAGGGGTCGGATTGCCCCTACAATAATTATGAGAATGATTTAGGATTGCTATATAAGTCCGAAGTATTGTTAAATTCCGCTTGACTCGCGGATTCGCCCATTATAATCAACTCTGATTCGGCCATCTTGAGAAACCGTAACAACCGTTTCTACAGTATAGACAGACGAACCAGGCTTGTTACCCTTAAAAGTAAAAGTCCAAGTTCCATCGCCATTGTCAACAAACGGCGATTCCTTAGAAGTACCGTGCATAGAAGCTTCAGCTCGATAGTTGCCTAAACCCCCATTAGCAATTTCTGCTGCTTGACGGGCTAAGTTTTTTGCCCGATTGAGTTCGATATTATTGTTAATCACTGTCACGCCGTCGGTTTCATATTCAGGAGCAGGATTGCTCAAGGCGGGGGAGACTCCAACAGCTAAAGTTGAAAGCGCTACCAGACAAGCAAGTCGAATGTTTAGTTTCATAATACAAACTGATTTATAGTTTGATAAAGTCTACAACACTTGCCCTAAAAAACCCGGTTAAATTTTCAATTTTTAATTTTCACTTGTGAATCGGCTGGCGTTTCCCCACCGTACAAATAGCGGTAACTCATCCGAGAAATCTCCCGAATCAATGTTTGAGCTGGCTTTTCCGTTTCCGGCGGATGCTTCACCATCACCGCCACTAAATAACGCTTACCGTTCGGCAAATCCACCATCCCCGCATCCGCAAGCAGTGTATCAATGTTTCCGGTTTTGTGAGCAATAACTGAACCTTCGCCTAAACCTTTCGGCAGCAAAGAATCATTTCTAGTTTGGCGCATGATTTGCAAAATGCGATCGCGCGATTTCACCGATACCAAATTACCCCGATCGATCTGGGCTATGATATTAATCAAATCCTTCGGACTGGTAGTATTAGTTCCCTCCAAATCTGGCAAATTATTACGCAGAACCGTGGTACTCAAACCCCAATTTGCAAAATGCTGATTCAAAACCTCAGCACCTCCCAACAACTCAATCATCATATTTGTCGCTGTATTGTCGCTGACAACAATCATCTTTTGGGCCACTTCCAAAGCCGAATACTTCTTGCCCGGAGATTCGTCTTGCATATCCCCAGAACCGCCGACAATGTGTTCCGACTTCAGAGTCAGCATCTGATCTAACTGCACTTTGCCCTCATCGACTGCTTGGAAAAAAGCTACTAAAATTGGCACTTTAATTGTGCTAGCTGAAGCAAAAGCAGTATCGCCATTAAAATTTAGGTAGCTTCCAGTATCTAAATCGACTAGAAATATTCCGGCTGTCAAACTAGAATTTTCTGTTGCTAAAACCTGAACTTGCGTTTTCAAAGCCGCTAATTCTTGATTCAGTTGCAGCACTTCTGGGGCTGCAGGTGCCGCAGATGCGCTATCGGCTGGGTTGTTCTGCCCTGTGCTGGTTTGTTCTTCTGTCGCTACAGTGGATGCTCGACTCACAGCATTTACCACCGACAGCAGCGTCCCGCCAATCACCGCTATCCCAACTCCCAAAATCAGCAAGCGAGTAGCATACACCAACGGCGGCACGCTCGCAGATGCTGGTCGTTTACCCGGCTTCTGGCTCGCTTGTGGGCGCGGTTTAGGCACGGGGGGTTTTTTGGCATCTGGGGGGATTACCGTGTCTGGAATGCGAACTGGGGGCGAACTGGGAAGACTTCCACGGGTGGTAGGGGGAGTGGCTGTTGGGGGCTGGTTGTTGGGATTGCTGGCGATCGCACTCACATTTTCCCGCTCCAGAGTCGGGTTCGGAAACTCGAACATATCGACAGCAGCGAGGCCTTTTTTGCGTGGTTGGCGAGTCTTCGACTGTGGAGTTTTGCTGGTTCTGGGTTTTCTGGGGTTAATTGCCGATCGAGGATCGGATAAAAAGTCTTGTGTAGTAAATTCTTCCGAAGATGTGGGAGAATTGGCTCCAATTCTGCTGCCGCGGCTTTGTTGCGGTGGCACAGTCGCAGGTTCGGGCGATCGAATTTCTGGGTTGCCGTTTTGCGGTTGGGGAGGGCGGCGGCGGCCGGAGTTGCCAGACTGACTTGCTTTGCCGGACTTAGGCTGCTTTGAGCCGGAGTTGGGAGAGGATATCGAGGATATCACCGATAATATCGATCCTTTGGGAAACCGCTCTGCCACGTCTTACTCCTTCATCACTAATGTAAAGTTCAAGTTTAAGATTTTTCAGCTTGTCAGCCAATCAATTTTAGATTTTAGATTTTAGATTTTAGATTTACCCCAGACGCTGCATGGTATCAGCAACCGGGTTTATGGCCCGCTAATTATCGCAAAGCTTAGGTTTTTAGTCAAGAAACCCTGTTACGAAGGTGACAACTGGGTGCAGGAAACTTCTCTGTGAAAAAAATCCTCAATCTCACATCCCCAATTATCAGCATTTCTGCTAGCTATCCGTTGGATTTTCCGGTAACGCCCTATCCAGAGTATCAGAATTTGTCTCTCGTGGGTAACTTTTGATTGCCCATTCTGTTTGGCGGAGGACGCCCCGCAGCATGGCGACTTCATCCACTGTCGGATAAGCCCTGTTGTACAAACGCCGAAATTTTTCCATCCGGCTTGCTGCTGTGTGCGGCTGCAAATATCCTATTTTGAGTAACAGCGTTTCTAGTTGCTGGTAATATCCCTCTAAATTTTCCAAGGGAGCCGATTCCTTCTGGCCACTGACAACTGACAACTGACAACTGACAACTGACTTGTATAGTTCGTAACAGCAGATAGCGACGGCTTGGGCGAGATTTAGAGATGTGTAGGCATCGCTGCTGGGAATGCGGATCAGGCGTTGAGCGCGGTTTAATTCGGCATTGGTTAAGCCGCAGTCTTCTCGGCCGAAAATTAGGGCGCTGGGGGCTTCTAGGAGCCAAGGCAAGGCATCTGCGGGTTCTTCTAGTTGTGTTGGCAACGATCGACTATCATCCCCTGTAGTTGCGATCGCTCTGACACACCCAACCAAAGCAGCGGGCAAATTCTCGACTACTTTAGCCGTTTCCAATATGTCGGCGGCGCGAACAGCCATCAGTCGGGCTTCTTCCCCTAAATAATCGCATTGGGGATTTACCAAAACTAATTGGTGCAAACCCATATTTTTCATGACGCGGGCCACTGAACCCACATTCAATGGGCCTGCAGGTTCGACTAAGACTATTCGGATGTTGGCGTCGGCCGTTGCGAGCATTTTTATTTGGGGAGGTGTTTGGCAGAAAGTAGGTTTTTCCTTAGCAACAGGCAAGATGCCTGTTCCACAATCAAATTTAACTATGAGTGGAACAGGCCTCAGCAACAGGCAAGATGCAGGTTGTTTCCTTAGCAACAGGCAAGATGCCTGTTCCACAATCAAATTTAACTATGAGTGGAACAGGCATCTTGCCTGTTCATAATCGCAAAATGCTTGTTCCACAATCAAATTCAACTGTTGTGGAACAGGCATCTTGCCTGTTCATAATCGCAAGATGCCTGTTCCACAATCAAATTCAACTATGAGTGGAACAGGCATCTTGCCTGTTCCTGAAAATGGTACAAGATGTGAGTTAGTAATATACTTTCCAAATTAGCATGGCTAAGCAGCGATCGAAATCTGATTTACCGACAAAAATGTGCCCAGTGTGCGATCGACCTTTTACTTGGCGCAAAAAATGGGCCGACTGCTGGAATGAGGTCAAATACTGCTCCGAACGTTGTCGTCGCCGCCGTTTGGCGGCTCAAGATTAAGAATTTAGGGCAAGTTGCTCGATCGAAGCTAAGATTGCAAAGGAAAAATTTTAGGTTATTAGGTTATAAATTATGGCATCGCAACAAGTGCAACCAAAGCTAGTTATTCACGGCGGTGCCGGCAGTTCTCTACACAGTAAAGGCGGAATTGAGGCGGTGCGGAAATCGCTTTACGATGTTTTGGAGGAAGTTTATCCGCTGCTGAAAGACGGTGCAAGTGCCGTAGATGCAGTGGTGCGGGGCTGCCAATTGTTGGAAGATGACCCGCGATTCAATGCCGGTACTGGTTCTGTAGTGCAGTCGGACGGTCAAATTCGGATGAGTGCTTCGCTGATGGACGGTTTGATGCAGCGTTTCAGCGGGGCGATTAATGTTTCTCGCGTTCAACATCCGATCGAACTTGCTCAATTTTTGCAGCATTCGGACGATCGAGTTCTCTCTGATTTTGGTTCGGCGGAATTGCTGCGAGAACTTCAATTGCCGATTTACGATCCGATGACGGATTTGCGTTTGCACGAGTGGATGCAGGAACGCCAAGGCAATTTTAGCAAAGCAATGGCTGATGTGGTTGCCGAACCGGCCGGTATGGGTACGATCGGAGTCGTAGCTTTGGATGTGCATGGACGCTTGGCTGCTGGGACTTCGACTGGTGGCAAGGGTTTTGAGCGGATTGGGCGGGTTAGTGACTCGGCGATGCCGGCGGGAAATTACGCGGCAGGGAGTGCGGCGGTAAGCTGTACGGGAATTGGCGAGCACATTATGGACGAGTGTTTGGCCGCGCGAATTGTGATTCGGGTAACGGATGGTTTGAGTTTGAAAACTGCTTTTGAGCGTTCTTTTGCTGAAGCTGACGAACGTCAACGGGATTTTGGCGCAATTGGAATTGATGCTAGCGGTGCGATCGCTTTTGGCAAAACTAGCGAGGTGATTTTGGGTGCTTTTCACAATGGTATGCAAATGGGCGATACTTTGGAAATGAGCAAGGGAACGCTGATTTTTATTGCTTAAAAGGGCGATATAAATTGTCAGTCTGCGGTTCAGATACCCGACTTTTGGAATAATTCGGGTATCTCCATCGGCCTTAGTTTTATATCAAATCTGGCGACATCAGAATAAATATTACCCACACTCATGACAAGGCGCCGTCCCATTTCCATACAATTCATCTGCAGATCCTTACTCCCTTCCCGCCCAAAGAATATAGAGAGAGGTAAAATGAAAAAAAGGGAGTAAGAGAAATGAATCTGAGTCAACAATTGCCGTAGGTAAGCCTAGAGAAAAAGCAGTGGCAACGACTGTACTACAAGAATCAGCAATCCCATAGCGGTTCTCAAGCGTGGTGAGGTATGGGGGCGAGTCCTATGTCCTATGCCCTATGCTTTACGATCACCTCATGTTAGTGAGAAAGGCTATATATCCAATTGTATTGTTTAAATGACTCAAGCGAAGCATCTTATAGCGATTTATTGAACAGCTTGACAGCGCGTAGCGCCCGACGACAGGCCCTACGCGCTCGGAAACCGCTTCGTATAACTAGCAACTTGCGTTATTAGTCGGTGAACGTATAGTTTTCTATTGTACAAAGATCAACTTTATATTTTATAATTTCTTCCCCATCATCAAAAACAGCTTTGATATCGTAAGTACAGACATTCTGACTGTTGCGAATAGTTATGAGTGCAGATTCTCCAGGTCTCAGTATATCTATACCAAGAATGTCTTCCCCCCAACTATCTATTCCTGTGGGATTGGTATAAAATTTTGTTATATTAGTACCCGTCTTGTTAATAATATTAAACCCCAAAGCTTCAGCTAAAACACTCTTTGCTGTCATTACGGATAGTGGTAAGGCTAAGGCCGTAGCAACCATTAAACTCTGAAGGATTTTAGCCATTGGAACTGAATAATTCATTGTCAAGGAAGGCAAGCTGTATAGATTTTTCATCATCAGAGTCTAGTGAGGGATATTAGTAAAAACCGAAGTAGCATTACTACAACATAAACAAATATACTTCCTCCTTAAGGAAGATGTCAAGAAAATTGCAGGGTGGCGAGGAGCTAGCGAAGCTGTTACCAGAGGCAAGATAGGCTAAAACCTTTGCTGTGAAAGCTTTTTAGAAGAAGCAAAAAAAATTTGGGTAACTTTTTAGACATTAATTAAACCACAGTCTCAATGGGGTTCAGCCGGGATACGCGCCAAAGAGGACAGGTTGTAAAATTTTGTAAAGCAAGGCAGTTGAAACCATTGATTTGTAGAGATTTTGAACCAAAAATAGTTTCAGTCGAGCCAGAAATTCTGGAAGGGGTCTGGCGATAACTCCGGGTAGCAAATAGTGTGTTGAATATTCTTGTGTCCCAGATAAGCCTGAATAGCTATGGTGTCATGACCAATAGATCCTAGATAAAACCCACAGGCATGGCGTAACGGCGACGGATTCGTGGCGGTGCACCTCTGCCAAACGCTTCAGCAGTTCGCCGTTTTGCAGGTTCCAGAGTTTGACTGTGCCCGCGCGCGATCGTGTCAGCAGCGTTTTGCTGGCGGGACTGAAAGCCACTAGCAACACGGCTGTTGAATGTCCGAAAATCGTCTGCCGCAGTTCACCGCTGTGCAAACTCCAAATTTTCACTGTACTATCCTCAGAACCCGTTGCGAGGAATTGTCCGTCGGGACTGATAGCCGCAGACAAAATCCTGTCTGAATGGTGGAGAGTAGCTTTTAATATGGCGCCGGTTGAGGTTTTTGGCTGCGTTTTATATCCGGCTATTTCCAGCCAGTCGATCGCATCTCTCCAATTTTTGAGAGCATTTCGGGGCCGATTTGTCAATAATTCTATATATCTGTACAAAGTTTTTGACAAATCAACTTCTACACCTTTGATTTGTTTGTTGAGAAAAACCGCAATTTCGGCTGGGCTGTAGCCGCACAGCAAGCCACAGAGATGCCGCTTTTCTACGGGTGTCAGCCCTCCTGCATCCTCCCAAACAGGAAGTTCAGTTGCCGGATGATGCCGAAACCAGGGGTCGGTTTCTTCGTATTCATCGGGAAGGGCTAATTGTCTATGTCAAAACTGCATTATACAAAAAGCTCTTTCTAGAAAATTGTATCAGTGACTTCTTTAAACTTTCCCAATCGAAAGCTCTTGTAGAGTGTCGAGTTCTTAACGAGCTTTCTGCTTACGAGACGATGGAGAGTTCATCACTGACTTGAATCCTACCTTTGACCAGGGAGCGAATCAGACGATCGAGTGAGCCACGTTCTTCTTCACTGATGGACTCATCGAGGATGGCGGCCATCATGCCGTAGCGGTCAGCCTTGGTAACGCGGTGAGTATCGGTGACAGTGGCAATTAATTCGTTGATAGCGCCGGGGAGAAGATTAACTGGATACATGGGATTGTTTTGAACTCGACACCTTAATCATCTCGTGGTTTCTCCTAAGAGCAAGTGATGGTGCTGGTTTTTTTCCGTGATAATACTGAAAATCTTCGGTGAACCAAGTCCGTGTTACCAGTGATCGAAGTCACAACATTGAAACCAATGCAGCGCTGGAACAATTAGAACCCACATTCTGCCCTTTGAGCCACTGTTGACTGGGAATTCCCTCAAAATTGACGCAAACCTCATGGCTTGGTCAAAAATACCTAAATGTGAGAGTCAAAGGGCGGAATATGGGGAATCGCCCTTTTATCCAAAATCAAAATAAGTAGACAGACAAAAAATTAGTCCGCCTACCTAATCGCTAACTACAAATCACTCCCACTCGATCGTTCCCGGTGGCTTAGAAGTAATATCGTAAACCACCCGGTTGACCCCCTTAACCTCATTCACAATCCGATTCGAGATCAGTTCCAACAAATCGTAAGGAACCCGCGCCCAATCAGCCGTCATCCCGTCTTCACTCTTAATAAATCGCAAGACGATCGGGTAAGCATAAGTGCGCTGATCGCCCATCACGCCTACACTGCGAATCGGCAGCAAAACTGCAAAAGCTTGCCAAAGTTCACCGTACAATCCGTGCCGATTAATTTCTTGGCGAACAATGAAGTCAGCATCCCGCAAAATATTTAGTCTCTCTGCGGTAACTTCTCCTATGATCCGAATCGCCAATCCCGGGCCGGGGAAAGGTTGTCGGTTGACGATTTCTTCGGGAAGCCCGATCGACCGGCCGACTTTTCGCACCTCATCCTTAAACAGTTTTCGCAGCGGTTCAATCAGCTTAAATCGCAAATCTTTCGGCAAACCGCCGACGTTGTGGTGGCTTTTAATTTTAACAGCAACTCGCTCGCCACTTTTCGGGTCTACATTAGTGTCAGCCGACTCAATCACATCAGGATAAAGAGTACCTTGTGCCAGGTAGTCGAAGGGGCCTAGACGCTTCGATTCTTCTTCAAATACGTTGATAAACTCGTGACCAATCCGCTTGCGTTTTACTTCAGGATCAGTAATCCCTTCAAGTTGAGCTAAAAAGCGTTCGCGAGCATTCACATACTCAACGTCAATGTGGAATTGCTCTTTAAATAATTTTACCAACCGTTCTGGTTCATACTTCCGCATAAACCCTTGGTCGATAAACATACAGGTAAGTTGGTCGCCGATCGCCTTGTGCAGCAAGAAAGCCAAAGTAGAAGAATCTACACCACCGGATAGAGCCAGCAAAACTCGTTTCTCTCCGACTAGCTCTCGAATTTCCCGAATCGATTCCTCCACAAAAGTAGCAGTCGTCCAAGTCGGTTCGCACTCGCAAATGTGGTAAACAAAATTGCGAATTAAAGCTATTCCCCCGATCGAGTGAACTACTTCTGGGTGAAACTGAACCCCGTACAAATTTTTCTCGTGGTTAGCAACAGCAGCAGACGGAGTATTGTCCGTGTGAGCGAGGATCTCAAAACCCGTCGGCAGTTGAGTACAGGAGTCTCCGTGGCTCATCCACATCGTGCTGCCCTCTTCGACATTTGTCAGCAAGTCCGTAGGATCGTCAATAAATAGCGATGCCTTGCCGTATTCCGCTAATTTAGAGCGCTCAACCGTGCCTCCGAGCTGCTTTACCATCAACTGCATCCCGTAACACACTCCCAACACCGGTATTCCCAAATTCCAAATTTCTGGGTCGCATTGGGGTGCTTTTTCATCGTATACAGAACTCGGGCCTCCTGAAAGAATAATTCCTTTAGGATTGATAGCTTTTAACTGTTCTGCCGTAGTCCGGTAAGAAATAACTTCGGAATATACTTGAGTTTCGCGAATGCGACGAGCAATCAGTTCGGAATATTGCGAACCGAAGTCGAGAATCACGATCATCTGGCGATCGATCTTCCCCAGAGAAGAGTTTGTGAGGTCTGATTCAGTTTTTATTTGAGTAGTCACGGTTATTGCGTAATTGCTAATTGCTAATTGGGTCGAAAGTAGCGGAGGTATCTGTCGCGGTCTCAGTACAATTCTAAGGAAGGCGAGGAACCATTAGTCGCTAGGAATAAATCTTATTCATACTAGATTGCAGTCAGCGATGTTAGTCGATTAATCGGGTACAGGGCAAGCATAGATTTACTTCGAGCCTTACCCTAATTAATAGAATTATTGCTTCAGAAATAACTTCCCGAAGCAACCTAGTATAATTAAGGTCTAGGGACAAAGAATTATTACTTGTTAAATATTATCCCTGAGCGATGTTTTAAACAGAATTCAGGGATATTCACACTAGATTAACAAATTTGAGTCAAAAATGTATCTCCTATATCACTTTTAACAATAATTTTGCGATCGCGCCCGAACATGACCGAGCCCACGGGGATTTGCAAGTTAGTGTGAGTAAAAATGCAATCCGATGAGCGCAAGTCTATTTGTCGGGCGATGTCGCCGTAAATTCGATCGACCCAATTGCTCCCAAACTCGGCGTCTAAAGCCCGCAGTTGCCCAAGAGCCTCTTCGGCTGTCGCTGCGGCAAAAATTGCGGAACACGCATCGGCGGGCATTCCAGCTTTAGCACAGTAAGCTGTGAGAATTTCCCTGCGCCCGTCAGCGAGGTGGTGGTGAGTGTGAAAAATCCCCGCCGCCAATTTCATCAGTTTCCCGTGATAGCCAAACAGCAAAATTGACTGCACGCCCTGATATCCTGCTTCTACCAGCAGCGGGCCGAGCCAGTTAGCGGTTTTGACGAGCCTATCAGGATTAATCCCCAGTTGTCGCGCTAAATCCAAGCCGTTTTCGCCGATGCAAAAAACCAAACAGTCAAACAGTTCGGCTTTTTGTTGCAGTTGTTCGCGGTAAACTTCCAACTGTCCAGGGGCACTCAGCGGTTGAGAAATGCCAGTTGTACCCAGCAGCGAAAGTCCTTCTACCACGCCGAAAGCTTCGTTAGAAGTGCGGGTGGCTAGTTGGCGCCCTGACGGCAGAATCAGGGTGACAGTAATTTTTTCGGACGGTGCGAGGTCTAGGCTCAGATTCGATCGCAGCAGCCGCATTGCGTAATCATAGATCGCCGCCCCTCCACCGACTGTGTGACGCCCTATACCTTCACCGCCGAGAATCACAATCTGCTCTCCCTCTCCCCGATTCTCTCCCTCTCTCTCCCTCTCTCCCTCTTCCCAATTCCCCAATTCCACCATTGCCCAAACGGGGGTATTGCGAGTCAGATCGAGATTGTCCCCCGGATCGGAGCGAGTCACGCCTAAAGCCGTACCAGTTTTGAGTACAGACGCCTGTTCGATCGGAATTTCTGCCGTTATTTGCGGTTCCAGTAAATTTACTGATACGCTATCTAGAGACTGAATACCCTCACGCAAGCACCGCAAAGCTGCAAGTGCAGCCGCACAGGCAAATACTGGCAACGTATACCCCGATAAAGGTTGAGTTTTAGTCACGATCAAATGCAGAAATCTGTAAGTTTGCGGGCGATCGACATCACGCCTTAGCACTGATAGCCCTCAAACATTTAAGTTTAATTCTAGGGTTTGCTATTATTATCAGTTAGCGTAAATTTTGTCAAGTGATAATTTTGTCCTGCCAGTTGCCGATCGCAGCCACACTTTTGTTGAGGTGCGTTAGCGGAACTCTCCTAGAGGATCGCCAACAACCGACTCCGAAGGCTTACGGGCCGGTGCGGGCGCTTTTCACAATATTTAGCTAGCCGTAAAGGTTTGAGAGCCGAGTCGAGGATCTGGGGCGAAAATTGTTTTGGCCCTTGGGAGGAGTTGTTTGAGGCCGAACTCGAGCTATTTTTGGCAGGCGAAATGCTGCGATCGCTTCCTTGTTAAGCCCTAAAACCTACTTTTTTACAACTGGCAAATTTATCAAGGAAATTGGGTCTAAAACCCTGTCCTTCTAGGACGGCTTTAATTTCTTAAATCCCTTCCTAAAAGTCAGGAAATTTCTAGTATACTAGAGTTGTCAAGGTTAGACTCCTGCGCCCGGAGTGCATAAAAACAGTTAACGACACACTTTCAGGCGTAAACCGGGGGACAAAGAGCGGCGAAAACTCTCTAAACAGCTAGGGGCTTAACACAGTTCCTTTAACCACAGAAACAAACTATTTAGTGTTGTTAAGTAGGGTAGGGCATACCCCAACTCTAGGTAAATATCCTAGTACGCTTTTGGAGATAGACCCTCTGGGGTTGCTGTGAGTTGAACTCGTCAATTGGTATTTTGTACGGTTGAAAGGTTTAAGAAGTGCCGAAAGGACATAGCGCTTAAAGGTCAGTCGATGAATTAAGAATCCCTACGCCTTTAGGCTGGGGAGTGTCAAATCTCCCAAGCGGTTGATGTCCCAGCGATCGCTTGCCATCTATATTAATAACCATTACCCGGAAGTGCCAGTCTAGCTTTCAAGCTCACACCTTGAAGGCTGGGCTGGTTTTATCTTAAGAGGCTAGCTCAGAAATTTTGAGCATAAAGATTAAATTTTATTGACACCTGCGCGTGAAAAATAATTTAACGATCGGCCAGCCTCAAACCCTTGCCACACCAGGATTGGGCAATTCTTTAATCTACGACTAAAATCCTATTACTTATGTTTGAACCAGTTGCAGAGTTAAATGAACCTCTATCTCTTCCGACTCCTGAAATACTAGACAATCAAATATCTCAGCTCGTTTTATCTCCAAAAACAGATATCAAATTTTCCAAAAAAGACGTTCGATCGACCCTGAAAGCCTCAACTCTAGACGGCGTTTTTGCCACTATCTTCGAGTCGGCGACCACCGGCGTGCTGCTGAGCAACTTCTTGCTGCAACTCGGTGCGAGTAGCGTGGAAATAGGTATATTCTCTGCTATTCCGATGGTGGTAAATCTCCTGCAACCATTAGGAGCCTACATCGCTGATCAGACAACCAGCCGCCGCTGGTACAACCTATTTGTCTTCGGCGTTTCGCGGCTGCTGTGGCTGGTACTGGCGGTGGCAATTGTTTGGGGTTCCCAGCACGCAGATCCCCACCAACTGCTGCACTGGACACTGGTAACAGTCGTAGCAGCTAGCGTGCTGGCAGCTTTTGCCAATTCTAGCTGGTTCAGTTGGATGGCTGCTGTGGTTCCTCAGCGCTTGCGGGGACGCTATTTTGGCTTTCGCAACAGTGCTGTCAGCCTCATCACTTTGCTGGGAGTGCCGTTGATGGGATTGGGAGTGTCAACTTGGGACGGCGGTCCAATTGTGGGCTACGGTATTGTTTTATTGGTGGGTGTTTTGGCGGGAATGATTAGTTTGGGCTGTCAATCCTTCATGGTTGATGTGAATCCCCAGGTATACAAAAAAGATACACAGAGCGATCGACTTACAGAGAAAAAAGCAAAAAAAATAACAGATTTTGTGCCTTCTGTGCTGAAAGATTATAATTTTTTAATGTTTATTCTTTACTTCAGTGTGTGGACATTTGCTATTAATCTCAGCGCGCCTTTTTTTAATATCTACCTGCTGAAAGATTTAAGCTTGGATGTGAGTTTGGTAACGATTTACACCAGCTTGAGTTCCGGCGCAAATCTACTGCTGCTGATGTTTTGGGGTAAGTTGGCCGATCGCTGGGGAAATCGCCCCCTGCTAATTGCGGTTGGGCTGGTGGTGGCCCTAACGCCTTTGCTGTGGTTGGGTACGGGGAATTACCCGTTTGCGGTGTGGGTGTGGCTGCCGCTGCTGCACTTGCTGGGGGGAACGACTTTAGGGGCGATCGGGCTGTGTACTAACAATATTCAAATGGAGATAGCGTCGATCGAGCAACCTTCGACTTATTTTGCGATCGCCGCAGCGGTTGCGGGAGTAGCTGGGGCTTTGGGAACTACCGTCGGCGGCTTTCTTGCCGAACTTCCGGGCATGAGTTTGGGTTCACTGTTTGCCCTCTCGGCTGCTGTGCGGTTGGTAGGCTTGCTGCCTTTGGTTTTGGTGCGAGAACCTCGTAGCCAGTCGCTGCGGTCGATCGTCCCCACTTTTGGACGTTTCAAATTTAACCGGGGCTAGGAAATTTTCGCACAAATTTGCCGATCGAGAAACCAGAAAAGCCCACACATTGTTAAAAAAATTACGATTTCACGATCGGAATTTTGGTGTCTGGGGAAAAGTCGGATTAGTTATACCAAATCCCCTTTTTTACTCCAAGGCTGTTTCATATCAAATCCGAGTTAAAAACCCCGTTTATTTCTTAGTCTGCGGAGGCGGACTTCGTTTTTGTAGTAGCGGTTTCAACCGCCGAATCATACAGGGGGTAACAAGACCGGATTTGGTATCATTCTCATTTTTGGCGTTCCCCAAACCCTTTAAATGTAGCCTGTTTCACGTTGTTTTCCTAAATTTATCTTTAATCATTTGCTATTTTATCCTCACCTTGATTTGTCACATCTGAAGGAAACGATAACTTAATATTGATATCTATAGAAATTGTTGCATTATTATTGTCATTAAAAAAATTAATATCAGTTATATGTATTTTAGCGTCTTTTGGTAAAGACCTACCGACAGTAGAATCACCCGATAAATCTACTTTATAACCAGCTTTATCCAACCATTGATGAACATTGCGCCAATTACCAACATCATCACTAGGAGTTTCAGGAATACCCTTAAAATATTGATAGAGAGTTTTGCACATATAAACCTCAGCCCCCCTAGCACTTTTCGACAATTGACGCGCAATATCACTAGGGCTGAAATTGCACAAAAGACCACGCAAATATAATTTTTCTGTATCAGTGAGCCCTTGGCGGGCGTTGGGGAAAATGCGGCGTTTAGCTTCGGTAAATAGTTCATAGATGCGATTCAAGTCCCAAGTTTGGGCAGCTTCGGCAAATAGATCCTTTCTAGTAGGTTTTCGTGTAACCATTTTTAGTCTTGGTGGAAATTGCTAACGTAATGGTAGCATAAATTGATAATGTTCCATAGTTGCGGATGATTATTTTTTGTTTTAAGGTAGATATTACATTGGTCTTTCATGCTTCTGGTCATATTTTTTTGTGACCGTTTCTAGTGCTTTGGGAAAATGCTAATGTAATGATAGGGTAATTTGGTAGTCTTTGTTAGCTTTAAGTTCGTTATCAACAAAACAATCCTAGCTTATCCAACAGTTGAATCATAAAAAGTATGCGAATTATATTTTTAGGCCCGAATGGCGCAGGCAAAGGCACTCAAGCTGCGATCGTAGCCAAGAACTTCGGGATTCATCACATTTCAACCGGCGAACTACTGCGCGAGGAGCGAAAAAACAAAACTGAGATAGGCCAAAAAGCACAATCTTATATAGATAAAGGATCATTAGTCCCTGATAGCATTGTGCTAGATATTGTAAAAGAACAATTAACTAAAAAAGAAGCAACACCAGGTTGGATATTAGACGGATTTCCTCGGAACGTCGCTCAAGTAGGAGCTTTAGACAAATTATTAAGGGATTTAGATCGGCCAAGTTGTGATTGTGTTATCAATTTTGATGTACCAGACTCAGTTTTAGTTCAGCGACTGAGAAAGAGGGCCATTAAGGAAAATCGTACAGATGATACTCCAGAAGTTATTCGGCGACGCATCCAAATTTTTCAGGAAGAAACTGCACCTTTAATCAACTTATATAGTGAGTGGTTGTTGCTAGAAACCATCAACGGGTTTATGTCTAAAGAGGCAGTTACATCAGCAATTAAAGAAGTTTTGTCAGAAGTAAAAAAGCCCACTAAGTCCTAATTCAAGACTTACGCATACCTAGCGTAATTCTGTCATTGTTCGCTGTGCGTCGCCATCTCAAACCCATGTTTTTCGTACTGGGTAAGTCCTTTAATTGATAAATCAAGGAGTACACAAGTTATGTCTTTTAATCAAGTTGATAGAAATATCATTCGTGGTGGCCCAGGAAGTAGCAGTGAGCTTAATTATGATATTTACGCAGAATTACTGTGTAATATGGCGATCGAGGCTACACAACCACTTTCGGAACAAGAACGACATCGTATTTTGATGCAAAATCAATATCATAAAGAAAGTGCTTTTACCATTGGTATTTTTGGTTCTTGGGGGAGCGGCAAAACCAGCCTCATGGCACGAATGAGAAGTGACTTTGAACAATTAGGAACTCGTTCTGCCCAAAAATATAAAACGGTTTGGTTTAATGCTTGGAAATATGACGATAAACAGGACATTAAAAATGCCATAATCCAGACTATTCTCAGTCAAATATGTGAAGACACAAGTATTAATGTAGAAGAGCGCAAGAATATTACAAAAGCGGCTTTAACCTATTCAGTTTGCGCTTTAAAATTAGCTGGCATTTTAGCCAGAGGATATATTAATGTTCAAACAGCAGGTCTTGTTAATACACAAGACATAGCTAAAGAATTAGAAATGTGGGCTAATCCCGATGGAAAACCTCACCTCATTAATCCTTATCAATTTATCAACAACTTTGAAAATGTCTTTAAAAATGCAGTGCAAAGTTATGTGGGTAACGATGGTAGATTGATGATATTTATTGATGATTTGGATCGTTGCTTACCAGAAAATGCTTTATCTGTCCTAGAATGCTTGAAATTGCATTTAGATCAGTCTAACTGTATCTTTGTCATTGGACTTGATAAAAGAATTATTGAGCAAGCGGTGGGACAAAGATACCCTAAAGAGCTTGGTATTACTGGTAGGGAATATATAGAAAAAATAATCAATCTTAACTTTTTTCTATCTGATAAAAATCGAGATGAAGTTAAAGATAGACTGCTTCAAGGTTCTTTAACTGCTCAGTATAGTAATGATGAAAAAATATGGGGGATGATTTCTAAAGCGACTAATTCAAATATCCGTAAAATGCAACAATTTATTACGGCTTTTTATATGATTCAAGAGATTGTAAAAAAACACAACTCGACGATTGCTGATAAGCTCGCACAACCCCGATTAACCGACGATCATCGAAGCATACTTGAAAATAAAAAAATAGACTGGAATACTGATGACAAGTATAAATTTTGCAAAATAATTTTACTTCAGTTAAATTTTCCTGATTTTTACGATCGTTTAGCTAACAATCATCAACTTATGGATCAAATATACAGTGCTTGGCAAAAGGAATGTGGAACAGATGATAGCATAGATATTGGCATAGATAATTTAATCAAGTCTACGAACAAACATCCAATATTTGCACAATTCTTAGAAAATCGAAATTTAATAGACTTTATAGTTACCTACTATAATGATGGTAAAATCACAAATAGTGATGACTGGAAAGCGATTCAAAAATTATCTCAATCTGTAACTTATATGTAATCGTTGAAAAATCATGGAAAATAGCGATGGAAGTATAGAAGATACGAAGGTCATAACCAATGATTTTTGTATCTTAAAAGATACAGATACAGTAGCAGAAGCATTAGCTTTAGTTACTCTGCAAAATGCGAGTGAAATTGTTATTGTAGATGAGGATAAAAAATTTGCGGGTATCCTAACTGACTTATCAATTTTACGATCATTACCACCGCCAGCTTTAGATGTACCTGTTAAGTTTAGAATTAAACCCCCTAAACTTCGCAAACAGTTAAATGAGGAAGTGGTTAATAGTTTAAAAAAGCAGATAAAAGAGGTATTTAAACTAGAAAAAATCCAGCCTTATACTTCTAAAAATCAGAGGCTCATTTATGCGATCGATAAATTAGTGGAATCCTATAAATCAACTTCAGCAATCAGAGTTTTACCTATTATCAATGAGGACGAAACAGTTTATGGCGTAGCTTCTCCCGAAAGCATCTTAAGTCACATTAAATCTAATCAAAAATTTTGTCAATTGAAAGCCGAACGCTTTTTAGCGTTACCGGAAGCGAGTGGTATGGAACAACCATATACTCTACTACCATCAGATACCCTAGCTCAAGCCCGATTTGCGATGAAATATTTGCCGATAGAGCATATAACTATCTGCGATCGCGATGGCAATTTGCTAGGAATGGTTGATAAAAAGCAGGTGACAACACTGACTCATCCCATGTATTTTAGTTTAATGGGTATATCTTTATCGGAAATAATGAAACCTGTAACTAAATTATGTTTGGTTGAGAAAAGTAAAACCTTGCAAGAGTGTATTAATGCTTACTTAAATTTGGAATTTAAGGAAGTAGTTATTGTTGAACAATTGCTAGGCAATATTTACCCAAAAATGGTAGTAACACCTATTGATATTTTACAATTCCGCGTACAAGTTTACCGTCAAAATTAAACAATAAAGGAGGATTTTAATCATGTCTATTAATAATATGGAAGCACGTATCGATCAGGAGTTCCCTGCACTCCAACAGAATAGACCCTTATGGTGGTTACAGCCAACTGACACAGTGGACTATTTAGACGCTATGATGGATGAATTTAAAATCAGGCACGTCCCAATTATTGAGCCTATTGATCCTAAAAGTGATGAACCAAAAGGGGAGTTAAAAACTGTCATTAGCAAGACAGACCTAGTGAAAATTTTAACTCCTCCCAACGAACTATATCCGCCAGAATTCCCTCTGACACCTCAACAAAAATTACAACTGCGAAAATTCAATCAAGAAATTAGTGCAAAATGTCTTAATGAAATTGAGGATTTTGCAAAACTTATGACGATACCTGTCAAGACTCTTTCTCTCAAAAATAGTAAAGTTAAAGATGTTTTTAAGGATTTAATGAATCCTGTAAAACCCGAAGGAGAAAATTTTACTCGACGATATCGGACTCTATGTGTATATGGAGATAATAAGCTTATCGTAGGAACAATATCCTACACCGATGTATTGCGTAAAATCAACGATCCAACAAGTCATACACAGTTCTTAAGGGCAACTATAGGTCAAAATAGCCTATTTAAGAAAAGAGAGGATCTTACTGTATTAACTGAGGATGACAATTTGTTGCGTGCCCGAAGAATTTTGAAGGAAAATTCCTTTACTCATATTCCTATCACAACAGCAGATGGTAGATTTGTGACAGGAATAGTTGATGATGTAATTGTTAATACTTTTTTACACGATATAACTTTGACTCAATACTCAAAATTGCCGTTAAAATATATTATGCTTCCGGTGAATGAGAGAAACAGCGTAAGTCCTGGAGATCGTACCTCTGAAGTGATTGAAACATTTGTTCCAGATAATTCTAAGGATAGACCTACTGCTCTTGTAGTTTGCACAAAAGACTCTGATAGTGGTAAATTTACCTTCGATGGAATAATCAGCTATACTGATATTTTTCGAGGCTTCCTAATGTTTATAAATCCAGGCTCGCCAACTCCTGAAAATCCCCAATAAACCGCAAACGAATTGACGCAAACCAACTCCAAAAATGATTGTAGGTCGTCTCACCGTCAAGCATCAGATTATTGATTATGAAAAACAATCTGATTTCAACGAAAACCTTAGATATTCTCCTTGGAACGGCTTAGCAGTTCATCGTCCAGTAGGTGCGATCAATCGGATACGCGGTGTTGTTTACCCGGTTGTAGCGAATTATCGCCTTCAAAAGCGAGGTCTTGTCCACCAAGAACCAACCGGAGAAGAAACATTTTAAGGAAATAATTTGAGGTGGGGACATCATTTAATGCCATCAGCCAGGTGTCGTCTGAGCAAATGGCAACTCAAAGAACTTAACAAGCGAAACCTTCAAAAAATCCCATCCCTTTTTAGGGGGTGGGAGTGTTGAAAATTTTTAATTCTTAGTCCTCAGTCCTTAGTCCTCATTATTCAGTAGCAATTAATCAATAACTGGGTTCCTACCCAATTATTAATTATTCTGCTAGCAACCAACTGATGACTAATGACCAACGACTGATGACTAATAACTTAAGCTTGCCGTGAGTAGTATTCCACGACTAGCAGTTCGTTAATCTGTAGAGCTATCCACTCGCGTTCGATAACGCCGTTAACTTTGCCAATTAGTTTTTGCTTATCAAATTCCAAGTGATTTGGCAAGTGAGCCAAGCCTGGGTCTTTGAGATTAGCTTCTACCATTGTGCGCGAGCGCTCTCTATTTTTCACAGCAACCACATCACCAGGCTTGCACTGATAGCTGGCGATATTGACTTCACGGTCATTGACAGTTATGTGACCGTGATTTACCAATTGTCTAGCGGACGGAATGGTTGGAGCCATTCCCATCCGAAACACAGTATTGTCCAAGCGCATTTCCAAAAATTGCAGTAACACTTGACCTGTGGAGCCCGTGACACGGCGGGCTTTGCGGACGTAACGGAGCAGTTGGCGTTCCGTCACACCGTAATTGAAACGGAGTTTTTGCTTTTCTTGCAAGCGAACCGCATACTCAGAGAGCTTTTTGCGGTTTTGACCGTGCTGTCCAGGCGGATAATCTCGTCTGGGGGTTTTGCGGGTTAGACCCGGCAACTCTTTCAGGCGACGGACGATTCTCAATCGGGGGCCTCGATATCGAGACATTTATTTTCCTCTCTAATATCTGTATGCAATATTTATGCAGACTCTATATTATATGTTGGTAACGGTCAAAATTAAAATAAAGATCGATAAAAAAACGATCGACCGCAGCGCGATCCATAATGTGCGGTAAATTCTGAAGGAAAAGCCGATCGATCGCCCCAATCAGCCAAAAAAACTCACTACTCGATCTGCCATGCACAACCGCAATTTTTCCCGCACTTCTTCCCCAAAGCCAGCACCGACAGGCTCAAAGCCTACCGCGCGCTGGATATTGGCTCTCGGCACGCAGCTAGCAGCACTAGGTTTGTTGGCAGCAGCACTGCCAATCTCACCAGCATCAGCCATTACTATTAGAATCCCTCGCTCTAGGAATCCCTATCGCGTCTGCGCCCTGGAACTAATCGAAGCCGGAGTGGGGGCAGAGGCCGCCGCCGCCGCTTGTGCTGACGCCCTCCACCCCCGTGACATATCTAAATGTGCCCTCCAAATCAACCGCAAAACCAATATTTCGGGTGTCGAAGCGCTCTCTAGCTGTCGGCGGGTGAGGCGTCCCCAAGAATTGGCTACTTGCGTAGTGAATATTAACGGCAAAACTCGAACTCAACCGGCAGATCCCCTGCTAGTGCTCGATGGATGCCGCCGCAGTTTATTGCCACAAGAGTTTGCTGAATGCGTAGTCGGTTTGAGCGGCAGGCTCGACTTTCCCACTGACAGCTTAATCGCAACTTGTCTCGATCCGAGGGGCAGCGTGAGCCAGTTGGACGGGCGCCCTGCACCTACCCCTCCTGTGGAGCTAATTTCACCGCCTGCGCCTCTCAATTAATTACTGTTAACAGTTGACTGTTGACTGTTGACTGATGACTGTTGACTGATGACTGATGTCCGATCGATTAACAATAATATCCTGGTCGGGGCGGGTTTTTGAGATTGTCCATTATTGGCAGGTATTGTTGGTGAACCCGCCCCTACAAAAATCGCGGTCGCTCGACCGGACATGATATGACTAATGACTACTTTTTTTTAATCAAATGTCAGAAATTTTTGCTCAAATTACAGTCGAAGAATTAGCTCGCCAATTAGCAGAAACCAATGCTGAGAAATTGCAGCTTGTAGATGTGCGGGAACCTTACGAAATTGAACTCGCGGCGCTGCCGGGATTTGTAGCTTTTCCGTTGAGCGAGTTTGCCGAATGGTCTGGTGAAATTGACGCTAGACTCGATCGCGACACAGAAACCCTCGTTCTGTGCCATCACGGAGTGCGATCGGCTCAAATGTGCCACTGGTTAGCCACTCAAGGATTTACTAACGTTAAAAATATCGTTGGTGGTATCGATGCTTACTCAATGGTGGTCGATCGAACCGTCCCCCGCTATTAACATCAAATCCAGTTCTTAACTATCATTTTTTTCAGAGTCCGCGCGGGCGGACTTTGTATGTGTAGAAACGAATTATATTTCCCCGGAATTAGCTAATTAACAGCAGCAAATCGAAAATTTAAAAGCGTACTCATAGTGAGCCGATCGCGCCCGTGCCTTTTCGAGTCATAAAGAGCCTCATCAGCCGCCAGTAGCAGCGTTGTCGCATCATTTTCCGGCCCCGGAACAACGCTGGCAATTCCCAAACTAATCGTTACCACAGAATTAGGTAGACCGTCAACAGTCTCCGGGTTAAAAACAATATTCAAAGCTTTCACTTTCGCTCTAATTTGTTCGGCAACAACCAGAGCAGCCGACGCATCAGTTTCCGGTAAAATCACAGCAAATTCCTCGCCCCCGTAGCGAGCAGCTACATCAGCAGGACGCTGGAGCGATCGGCGAATTGTCTGAGCTACCGCTCGCAAACACTCATCTCCTGCTTGATGTCCGTAGGTATCGTTATATATTTTGAAATAATCCAGGTCGCACAAAATCAAAGATATCGGACACCCCTCACGAGCCATCTGTTTCCATTCCGCTCGCAAGCAACTATCAAAATGCCGTCTGTTACCAATTTGAGTAAGTTCGTCCACATTCACCAAAGTTTGCAGCCTTTGATTTTCCTGCAGCAACTCCTCAAAACCAACCACCGACAACTTCTCCTCGCACAAATTTTGCCCTTGAAAATACAGGCGATATAATTCGCAAGACAAACTACAGTTATTTCCCTCTAATTTGACAAGTCCCATGCTGTCTAACTGATAAGCCATCAAAGGTTCGAGGTAAATGCTATTTTTAGCATCGACAACTTGTTGGAATGCGGAGGCGAGTTCGGGCTGCTGTTGAATGGCGATCGACTGATTTTGCAAGTAGTCGCTATAAATTCCGCTGTGAGTAGGAGCTGCTGTTAACAGTTCTGCCAACTCGGCTCGCCCCAGTTCCTCCCCAGGCTCATCCCGATCGCCCGACTGGCGATTTTGTTGCAAAATTGCCAGGTGATACAGCGCTAAATGTACTAGATAAGGATGCCCGCCTACCATGTTCATTAATTGCTCTATCGGATCGCTATTGCTCCAGTTCAGTCCGTGTCTGCACGCCAAATCTTGAACTTGTTCAGCAGTAAATTCTGATAGTTTAATCGGCATTCCTACATTAAATGGAGATTGATTAACATTCAAAGCAATATAATTTTCTCTCGAATGAATGACAACGGTGCGGAGTTTTTGCCAAGTTTTGCTAGCGCGAGCTTGTTCGTACCAAAAACGGAGCATCGAAAGAAAATCTTGAGCAATGTTGGTGCGTTCAAATACGCGATTTATTTCGTTGATAACCAAGACAATGGGACTGTCAATTTGTTTGAGCAAATAGTTGTCAAAGTAAATAGTGCAGCTTACTTTGCTGCCCATATCTTCATCCCAGAATTCATCAATATTTGGTTCGAGTTTGAGTTGCCGAGCGACATTGACACAAAACCAGCGCAAAAATTTATCTAAACTAGCAAAAACCGCTGCGTCGGCTTGCTTAAAGTCTACAGTTACTGTGCGGTATCCACGATCGACTGCCGCGTGAATTATCCGCAGCATCAGCGAACTTTTGCCCATTTTTTTGGGAGCTTTAATGCGAACAAGGCCTCCGGGTTTGCTAATTTCTGCACAGGCGAGGGCTTCGGCCCCTGAGCGCTCAATATAAAATCGAGAGTCAAGCGGTATGGGGCCGCCGGGAAATTCTAGGTCGGCAACTGTTTGGATCATCAAGTTTGGTGATTTTTGGAGTCCTGCCATAGTTCTTGCACAAGGCGATACCCTGACTGTATCTTACCTTTGTCAGGTTACGGGGTAGAGGAGCGGTGTCCGAGATCGATCTACAATCCTACAAAATCTAAGTTTTTAGGGACTTCCCGGAACTCACTTTGCTATAGTAGTGTCACTTTACCCAATCTCAAACCCTGCTTCAACACGGCTCTGCAGATCGACAAAAATTAGACGGTAGCCCAGACGCGATCGTTCTTGGCCTTTACCGGAAAAATAACTCGTCGGTCGTCGAGGTCGCGCAGGAAGAGCCCCTATCTAAGGAGAAATAATCATTGTCACGCCGCTACCTGTTTACCTCTGAATCGGTCACTGAAGGCCATCCCGATAAAATCTGCGATCAAATTTCAGATACGATTTTAGATGCCTTACTGACTGAAGACCCCAAAAGCCGCGTCGCAGCCGAAGTTGTCGTCAACACCGGCTTAATGCTGCTGACGGGCGAAATTACCACTAAAGCTCAGGTAAATTACATAGAATTAGCCCGGAAAAAAATAGCCGATATTGGCTACATCCACGCTGACAACGGCTTTTCGGCCAATAGTTGCTCAGTGTTGGTGGCTCTTGATTCTCAGTCTCCCGATATTGCTCAAGGGGTGAATACAGCCCACGAAAGCCGGGAACAATCGAGTGAAGAGGAATTAGACGCCATTGGAGCAGGCGACCAAGGCTTGATGTTCGGCTTTGCTTGCAACGAAACGCCGGAATTGATGCCTCTGCCGATCAGTTTAGCGCACCGGATTTGCCGTCAACTGGCCGCAGTCCGCAAAACCGGTCAGTTATCTTACCTGCGTCCCGACGGCAAAAGCCAAGTTACGGTGATTTACGAGGACGGCAAACCTGTTGGCATAGATACGATTTTAATTTCTACGCAGCACACCGAGACGATCGGCGACATCACAGAAACAGCCGCAGTTCAAGCCAAAATCAAAGAAGACCTGTGGGCTGCAGTCGTCCAACCCGTGTTTGCCGATATTAGCGTGAAGCCGGATGCAGAAACTCGCTTCCTTGTCAACCCCACTGGCAAATTTGTGGTCGGCGGGCCTCAAGGAGATTCGGGTTTGACGGGCCGCAAAATTATTGTGGATACCTACGGCGGCTATTCCCGCCACGGCGGCGGCGCTTTTTCTGGGAAAGACCCCACTAAGGTAGACCGCAGCGCGGCTTATGCTTGTCGCTACGTTGCTAAAAATATCGTAGCGGCTGGTTTGGCCCAAAAGTGCGAAGTGCAGTTGAGTTATGCGATCGGCGTTGCGCGGCCTGTTAGCATGATGATCGAAACTTTTGGCACTGGAAAAGTTGATGACGATCGCCTTTTAGAAGTTGTGAAGCAGCATTTTGAACTGCGTCCTGCGGGCATCATTCAGGCATTTAACTTGCAGAATTTGCCTGCTGAAAGAGGCGGCCGTTTCTATCAAGATGTGGCGGCTTACGGTCACTTCGGACGCACTGATTTAGATCTGCCTTGGGAGGAAACCGATAAGGCGGAACTTTTGAAAGAAGCTTTGAGCCAGAAGTTGTCGGGAGTAGCTGGATAGTACAATTTTGGGGCGTGTACGGCGCCCCTTATCCATAAATAATATTGGGTGCTACCAATCAATATAGGGTGCGTACTCCGCACCTTATTCATAAATAATATCGGGTGTTCTTCGGCGCACCTTATCCATAAATAATATCGGGTGCTACAAATTAATAACGTAGCGTGCGTACTCCGCACCTTACAAAAAAAAAGAATAAATAAATGCGATTTTTCACACCTTTCCAATCTGGAATTCGCAGTTTGGTCTCTTCGTTCCAACAGCGGTTGGCGACTGGATTTTTTGCACCAAATCCACCAGGGCTGCCAAGTTCGTTACCGGCTGACAATCCTGGTGGGATTCGCGGCGTTTGGATACCCAGCACTGACTGCAAAGTTCTCACCTCAAAACAGCGAATTGCTGAGGCAATGGACTTTCTCGCCGATACGGGATTTAATACCGTTTTTCCTGTAGTTTGGAACGGGGGTTTTACGGCTTATCCTTCTCAAATTATGTGGCAACAATTTGGGGCGGAAATTGACGTGCGGTATCGCGGTCGCGACCCCTTGGCAGAATTAATTGTTGAGGCCAAGAGAGTTGGTTTAAAAGTGATTCCTTGGTTTGAATACGGATTTGTGAGTTCTTACAATCGCAAGGGCGGTCATTTGCTGGCGAAAAAACCTGAGTGGATTGCCCGTGATGCCAGCGGCAATTTACTTAAAAAAAATAACTTTGAATGGATGAATTCTCTTGACCTGGAAGTGCAAGACTTTGTGCTGGGGTTGATGCTGGAAGTTGCTAAGAATTATCCGGTAAACGGCGTTCAAGGAGACGATCGCATTGCGTTCCCGGTAGAAGGCGGTTACGACGAAAAAACGGTTAAACGCTATCGAGAAGAGTGCGGTAGAGCAGCACCATCGGATTGTAAAGAGCAACATTGGGTGCAGTGGCGTGCTAATATTATTACTGAGTTTGTAGCTCGTTTATACCGAGAAGTGAAAGCGATTAATCCTGATTTGTTGCTATCGATGTCGCCGAGTCCTTATGACTGGGGGCTGGTGGAATATTTGCAAGATTCTAAAGCTTGGGTTGACAAAAATTTGGTGGATCTGCTTCACCCGCAGTTTTATCGCCGCGATTTTAATGCTTACAAACAATTGGTCGATAAAATGATTTCGGGACAGCTTAGCGGGCAGCAAGTAAAGTGCGTGTCGCCCGGTATTTTGTTGACGAATCGAGGCAGTAAATATAGCATAACTCCCGAACTGTTGTTGCAAGTAATTGCTTACAACCGGTCTTGCGGGATTCAAGGAGAAGTGATGTTTTTTTACGAAGGTTTGCGAGATAACGATAATGCTTTGGCTAAGGTTTTAAAAAAAGGGCCCTATGCTCGTTGAGAGATTGTCCCGGAATCAAGGAGTTGGCGGTTGGCTGCGGTCAATCGATTTTAGATTTTAGATTTTAGATTTTAGATTTTAGAATTGAAGTATTGACCCCACGGATGAATCCGGGGGCTTGTATCCTGGATGCTTGATTGTCAACCGTGCCGATCGCTATTTCCAGCCAAGTTGGTATAAACTTAGGATGTGGCACCATTCTCAGTAAGCTTTTATGAACAGGCAAGATGCCTGTTCCACAAGAAAATTCACTCTTTGTGGAACAGGCATCTTGCCTGTTGCTGACAATGGTTCAAGATGTGAGTATAAAATGATATAGCAGAGCTATGCCCGTTAATAGCACAGCGATGCCAAGCAGCAAGCGCTACTCATTGTCAAGGTGATCGCCCAAACAAACCCAATAATTAATAATTGGGGAGTTGCAAAAATAGTGGAATAAGACATATTTTAGAAGTGGTGCAAGCTTTTTTTTAGAAGTAGCGTTTTGTAGACGGCATATTTTTTAAAGACAGTTTAAAAGAGCAATCTCAACCGCTCGCCACAATATTAGGATAAATCAGTGACATCAGCAGCAAGCCTCATCCAACAGCTACCCGAACTCAGCGATGCTCAATTCCATCAAAAATATTTGAAACAAAAACAAGGGATGCACACCTTGGCGACTATATTGCCGCAAGTAGAACAGCAAAGTCTGGCTTTGCGGGCAGTAAAGTTAGCTCTAAAAGTAAATTTAAAACTCGGCTCGAAGCTAGCAGGAACGGTAAAGCCAGAATTTCAAATAGCCACAATAAAATTAATCGACAAAATCCCCACTTCACCGCTGCTCAAAATTAAACTGCTGGCCCTCACAAGTTCCGATATGGCAATTCCGATGTTGGTGGCCGCATTGAACCACAAAGAAAGTGCAGTGCGCCTGGATGGGATTCGAGCGATCGGGAAAATCGGCTCCGAAGCAGCAGTAATTGAATTAGCCCGATCGCTCGAATCCAAAGATTCCCAAATCCAAGCTTGGGCCGCTTGGGCTTTAGGAGAAATTGACTCGAAACCAGCCACCGTAGCACTGCTCAAAGCCGTCAAACACCCAGATTCCAAGGTGCGCGCCTGGGCTGTTTGGGCCTTGGGCAAAATTAACCCGAAAACAGCCGTCCCCGCGCTGCTGAAAGCCCTCAAACACCAAGACTCCGAGGTGCGCTGGCGGGCCGCCGTCAACTGCGGGAAAATCGGTGTTTCTGAGGTAGTTCCCGGGCTGCTGAATGCCCTCAGAGACGAAAATCACATCGTCCGCGCTAGGGCGGCGGCGGCTTTGGGGAAAATCGGCGATTCTGAGGCAGTACCAGGCTTAGTAGAATTGCTTCACGATGATCCCGACTCCTATGCAGTTTCTTTGAGGGCCGCCGAGGCCTTGGGACAAATTGGCACGGAAACGGCTGTGGCGGGATTGGTGGAAGCCCTCAACCATGACGATTCAGACGTGCGCGGCAGTGCAGTTTCTGCGTTGGGAGAAATCAGCAGCGAGGTGGCTATGGTGGCCGTAATCGGGTCGCTCTCGGATCGAGATATTTTCGTGCGCGGCAGGGCGGCGGTTGCCCTTGGGAACATCAATACAGAGGGAGATGCGAAATTGCCAAAAATGGTGGTTGCGGGACTGGCGAGCGCAATTGGCGACAGCGAATCTTATGTGCGGTGGAGAGTTGCTGCTGCTTTGGGGGAAATTGGGACAGAGGAAGCTGTGGCAGGTTTGGTACGGCTGCTGGGGGACGAAGCTTCTGGAGTGCGCCAAAAGGCTGTTAAATCCCTCGGTCAAATTGGCTCAACGGCTGCTATTTTGGCTCTGGAAACAGCTTTAAATCGCGAATTTGCTGACGTTCGTGCGCTGGCTGCCCAATACTTGGCGGATGTCAGGATTGAGGCAGAAACAGTTGATTTTGATCCCTCTGTTTCCCCAGATTTATCGGGTGAAAAACTGCCGAAAATCCTGATTGCTTCGCAAGTAGAAGCCAGTGAATACATTGTCGATCGCGCTGCGGGGCGCGAGATTAAATACCTGATCTCGATCGGCAGTCCGGGTGTGCCCGAACCCAAAAATTTTCATCAAATCCCGAACCGAATGTGCCTGGAGTTTAACGACCTCGACACCCCCGTTGACGACCCCGATCAAATTTTGCCTACCCTTGAGGATATACTGAAAATTATTGATTTCGCCCTTAAAATATCGTCGCAGGGAGGCAGTTTGCTCATCTGCTGCCAAAGTGGGATCAGCCGTTCAACGGCCACAGCTTTGACTGTTTGTGCTGCGCTGTTGGGTCGTGGCAAAGAACGGGAAGCTTGGGCGTTGGTGCTCGCTGCCAGACCCCAAGCCAAGCCGAATCGCTGGATGGTACACTTGGCCGATGAAGCTTTGGGTAGAGACGGTAAGCTAGGACTGGCGATCGAATTGACTACCGTAACTGCAGAACTCGCAATTGCCAAAAATTGACATAAAGCATCCAGGATACCCGCCACGTGATTCATCCGTCCAGAAATAAAAAACCTGTATCCGATAAAACTTGCCGAACGTATTTATCCGTGGGGTCAATTCTAAAATCTAAAATCTAAAATCTAAAATCTAAAATCTAAAATCGATTGACTCGCAGAAACCGGGTTTCTTTTCACAAGACCTACAGTTATACTCAACTAACGACACTTCACCTCAGACTTGTCTTTGCGGGGCAACGATGCCAAAAGTCGATCGCCAGGGTGCAAAAGTTCGATCGGCTGCTGCATTTGTGACATTCTGTGCTATGAAGTTGTCGGATGCTCAACAAAAACCGTCAAGCAATCGTCGCATTGCTGGTAGCCAAAGTCCAAAGCGAAGGAATCGGGTGCATTGTCAACAGACAATATCAGCTTTGGGCTACTCACAGGCAAAACAGGTCAGAGAGAATTTTCTGCCTGTAACATTCCACGCGGGGATAATTCACTGCGGGGATAAATTTTTATTTCTTTTGCCTGCTGCAGACTTTTACGAGTCGAAAAAGTAATTTGGCAACAGTCCTCAACAGCCTAATTATCTCTTAGACATCAACCGAATTTAAGTTTCTCCTCTGACTCGACCAGAGTTTCAGATGCTTTTTCGCAGATGTCTACCGTCAAATAGACAAGCTTTTCCGTTTGGAGAACTTAAGATAGTGATAGATTTTAACAGAATACAGGGGTTGCATATGTCAAAAATTAACTTGCTAAAAAAAACAGGACACGAAGCAAGTTTCTCGGTTGCCGTTTGGGAAGAACAGGGGGAATTGAATCGAGAATTAGAACCATTTAACCAGCCGAAAAAAAACGTGGAAACGCGAAAAGTTAACCCAAAATCTACAAATTCAGGTAAACAGATGCCAGTTTGTATCTCCGAAGAAGTGGCTTCTGGAGCAACCGTGAATCACCAAAAATATAACCCTAGTTTTGTAGAAAAATTATCCTTAAAAGTCCGCGAAAGTTTGCCATCTAAAATTGGCGGTTTGCCTATCCATCAAAAAATTGGCTACGGGTATTTGCTGGCAATAGGAATCGGATTTTTGGGTTCGCTGAGCGGACTGGTGATTGCCGATTACTACCAAGGACAAGGATTAAAGCAATTCAATGATGCTCACCTACAAGCGCAATTGATCGGCAATTTTAAAGAGGCAACCCTGACGGCCCAATTGCAGGGTTCACAGCTAGATTCTTTTGTAGATAATCCGGTCAAGCTAAAACAGCAAGAAGCGCAGTTGCTTAAGAGTATTGTTCAGGCAAAAAATCTGCGGTTGCGTATAGAAAACTTTGCCGACAGCCAACCCGCTTGGCTGGCAGCAAAGCCGGAAGTTCTCAAGTTTTTAGTGCAAAATTGCACGAAAAATTTAGAAGCATACGCCGATAGTCTCAAGTCAACTTTGCAGGAAATCCAGCAATCGCAACTGTCGCCTGGGGAGATAGAGTCGGCCAGAAAATTGCTCGCAATCGAAAGCGGAGAAGGTGTAAAACAGCTCAACAGCAGCCTTGAGGAATTGAACAAAATCCTGGATATTGCCCAGCAGCAAGAGGGCCAAGGTGGTGAAGTGATGGAAGACGCCCAAGGCATGGAAAAAGCCATAATTATTATTAGTATGCTGCTGTCGGTAGTGGTGGCGGGAATGGTGGCTTACCGGACGAGTCGGGCGATCGCCCAACCTGTTATCAGCGTCACTCAGGTGGCCCAACAAGTAGCCGCTGAGTCTAATTTTGACTTGCGAGCACCCGTCACCGGACAAGGCGAAATTGGCTCTCTGGCTGCCTCTCTCAATCACCTAATCGAGCGGGTTTCGGGACATACAAAAGAATTAGAACAAGCTAAGGAAGTCGCCGTCGCCGCTAACACTGCTAAAAGCCAGTTTTTAGCAACTATGAGCCACGAATTGCGGACGCCTTTAAATGCGATTATCGGCTACAGTCAACTACTTTCAGAAGATGCCCAAGATGCGGGATTTGATGAGTTTGTACCCGATTTGCAGAAGATTGAAAAAGCAGGCGCGCATCTGCTATCTTTGATTAACGATATCCTTGATTTGTCAAAATTTGAAGCGGGGGGTATGAAACTCGAAATCCAGGAGTTTGACATCGAATCCCTGATTGACAATGTTGCGAGTGCCGCGAAACCGTTGGTAGAGAAAAATGGCAATGTTTTGGAGATTGAGTGCGATCGAACTGTGGGCATAATGCACGCAGATTTCAAAAAAGTGCGACAGGTTTTGATACATCTGCTTAGTAATGCTGCGAAGTTCACCAAAAACGGTAGGGTGAAAGTGACTGTGAAGCGCATTGCAGGAAGTGGAAAATTGAATGCAGCAGGGCGTGAGGCGATTGACGATTCAATGGCTGCCGATGAAATTTCTTCTGGGGCAATTGCTTGTCCCCTGCTGAATGTTCAAGACACCGATTGGATTTGTTTATCGGTTAAAGATACCGGAATTGGAATGTCGGAAGAACAACAGCACAAATTGTTTGAAGCTTTTGTGCAAGCTGACTCTTCAGCAGCGCGACCTTACGACGGCGCCGGGTTAGGGCTGACACTTAGCCGCTACTACTGTCAGATAATGGGTGGGGAAATTTTGGTAGAAAGCCAAGAGGGGAAAGGGTCTATTTTCACTGTCCGTATACCAGCAGGAAACGGGTGATGTAATTTTTGGGGCGAGAGATGTAGGGGGTAGGCAGAGGGGCGAAAATGTATGTTTCAAACCTCTGGCTGTATGTCGAAATGCTTTAGTCTTGTCAGTGGGGGCGATCGGACTCTATAAATTCTAACTGGTTATTGTGCCAATTTAAACAGCACAAACCGCTTGCTGCTGAACTCCAACCTAAGTCTATGCCGATAAATTTCATATAGTTCTGGACGCACGGATGGTCAGAAACCGGGTTTTTTTGCCAAATACTTCGTTACAGCCGGCAAAAACTGCAAAAAACCCGGTTTCTTGGGCTTTGATGCGTCCACTCAACTCTTCTCCTGCTTGTCATCCGATGGCTGGGGCTGTTGTTTCATTTCCTTTTGGCGTTCTCTGGCTGCTTGCTCCAAAATGAATGCTGATAAGCTGCTGACTGAACGGCGTTCTTGACTTGCCCACTCTTCAAGGATGTCATAGATTCCATCGGCTAAATAGGTCGCTAAGCGTTTGGTCATAAAAGATTCATTATTTTTTAGTTTAAGCCGATCGTCATTGTGCTGTATCTAGACCATCCTGTCGAATATGGCTCATTTAAAGCATATATGTATGCTATATTCATGCTATAAGCTGAACAAGTCAAAAGCCAGCGCGAGCCCTAGGAAAGTTCTTCGCTGGCTGATGGCCCCTAAATAAGCAAGGAGACAATTTCTATGGTACAGCCTGGAAGCGACGGCAGCGAATATACTCGCGGCTATCAACAAGCTTTAGATGACTTTGGCATCACGCAACTGCTGTCGGGTATCCGCAGCTACTCTGATGAGGATTTTGAGGCCGATCGCGCGCGCATGACTGGGCCAGAGATCGAAAGCTTTGCGGTGTTTCTGATTCTGCGCGTCGGGGCGAATCTCAAAGGAAGTACGATCGCCCGCTACCTCAACACTCTCAGAAAAGCAAATTCTCCGACGATCGCCGATCGCCCCGCGATCGAACTCAACTCAAATTCGCGAGGGAAAACACCTGAAAAGTCAAAGCAGGGCGATCGCACTTCTTGGGCGATCGTCCGAATTTTACCGAATGCTGAGCACTATACAATTGCGCGTTTTGTCAATCGCCAAGATGCGGACGATCGGCGGAGGGCTTTGTGTCGGTTTATTCCAGGGGGTGTGTTTGAAGTTGTGTGCGATCGCACCTAATCAATAAACCTCTCGAATAATCATTGTGGAACAGGCATCTTGCCTGTTCAAGACTGGCTTTTCTGGAAATGTCTAATAAACACAAATGACGGTGACAATTGTAGCGACTCCGCATTAAGTCCGTCGGGGGTTGAAACCCCCGCCTCATAGCGAAAGTCCTCGCTATGAGGACTATAAATGACAAATCACTCTTTCAGTCGTCTTCAGACGACTTCAGCTATGAGACAGGGGTTTCAACCCCTGGCGGACTGGCGGACTGGCGGACTGGCGGACTATCGGACTAACCAAGGTTTCTGGCCACCTGTGTATAATCATGGATGAAAACCAGCCCCAAATTTATTTAGACTGTTTAGAAGCTTCGGGACTTACAATTAACAATTGATCGCCGGATTGACTTTGTTGAATGGCAATCACTGGCGGGCGAGCGTTAGGGTCTTTTTGCTGTTCTTTTGTTAAAGCCGGAAACAGATAAATCCAGTTTCCTCTCTCCAAAAGCAACCGCCAAACTCTAGGTTCTTTGGGATTATTGATATCAGTATAATCTCTTTTGCTCAAATCAGCAAATAGACCTGCATCGCCGATCGCCTTAAATCCTTTGGGGTCTAGTCGGAGTGTTGGATCGTCGAGTTTTCTGCCTAAAGCAATGTTGTCTTGCTTGGCGATTAAGGCAACGGCGGGTAAAGAGGAATTTTCCCCGGCATCGCGTCGGGCATCGGCAATACCTTGGTGGTATGCTGACCAAAACAACACTAGCAATACCCAACCGACGATGATAATTTCGTCAACGAGCGATCGCAATAATTTTATCGAGTTATATCTATTGACATTAAATTGTTGCCAAGAGTTCAGGATGCGGTAAAGCCACGGGAATCTTCTGGCGTAAGTAGAGGAAAGCCACCGTGTAATTGTTCCATTAATTTTAGCAGCTACTGTCTTGTTTATACTATTAACCAGCCACAAACTGAGGTAAATTGCGAGGGCTGTCAGCAGAAGGGCGATCGCACTTCTGAATATTGTCCAGCCATCGCCTAAAAATACCTGAAGCGGTACTAGGAAAAACGATTCTACTGGTAAATCGAGGGTAATTACATTTAGCTGAAAGCAGGAAAAATAAGACCAGCGATAAATCCAGCCGGTGAAAAACAAAGCGGCACTGAGTAAGCCAACAACACTGGCAAAGTTGCCTAAAATATTCGATTCGGGAGTAGGTTGGGGAGAAGCAGTCACGGAATCACCTTCAAAGGATGTGGAGTACAACTTTAGGACAGTAGCACGGGTAACGCTTATCCTTGAAGGGGGTTTAGGGGACGATGAAACGCAAAACACTTTCTTTTCTAATTGTAGCACTTTTTACAGTAACGGCGGGTATGGCAGCACAAGTTAATGCGGCCACTCAGGAAGTCCAGAAACAGAATTTGCCATCCGTACAAGCACGGGCTAACGCTAGCGGGTCGATACCCCTAGCGTTGCCGACGCAAGCGGAAATTGTGATGAAAGGGGGCGGAAAAAGAGACGGTCAAGTTGTGCAGATTGATGAGAAAACGCAAAAAGTATTGATACAGCTAGGACAAGAAAAGCGATCGATCCCTTTGAGTCAAATTGATAAAATCGTGTTTTCCAAAAGTGCGGTGGTTTATCGTAGTAGTAATGGGGGGCCAGTTGTGCGGGGCGATGGCACTCCAGCGAAAGGTCGTCCAGAGATTTGGCGGGGTATTCCTATAAACGCTTTTCGCTTGCTAGATCCGAATAAAGGTCAAGCGGATGTGAAGCTAGAGTCTGTTCTTTCTCTTGACAAGTTGGACAGTATCAGGTCAGTTATGGTTGGAGATGGGAAAAATAAACGGCAATTTGTCGTGGATGAAATGCAGTTTGATGTGCAGAAAAAGACGATGACAATTGCCGCGACTCCGTATTGAGTCCGTCGGGAGGTCAGAAACCGGGTTTTTTTACGAAAATATTTCGTTGCAGTCCGCAGATTCGGTAAAAAACCCGGTTTCTTTAGTCGGAGTGCATAAGCCCTGTCTATTTCAATGAAGCTCCTAATGCTACAATAGGTAAAAGTTCGTTAAGAGGGACATATAACCATGCAAATCAAAGGGATAAAACGGGGTAATTTTATCGAAATTTCAGAAAATACGAACATTCCTGACGGTTCAGAAGTTCTGCTTGAAGTCGGGGAAGTTTCGCTAAACTCCGAGGAGAAGCTGGCAAAGATGAAAGAGTTTTTGGCAGGTTTGTCAGATGAAGACAGAGAGGAATGGCGAAAAATTGGAGAATTCCTAGAAAGTGAGCGTGCAATTAATAGACAATTATCAGTGCAATCTCATAAAATACAGGACCGTTCCCTGCTGTTTGGGAGCGATCGAGGAATAATTACAACTTCTGATGACTTTGATGAACCGCTGGAGTTATTGCCATCACCGTTAGTCAATAGCTTGCTGGAAAAAGCTAAAGAATTGACTAAAGTATCTGCTGAGTTAACTGAAATTATTGCTAAGATTGAGAAAGAACGCCAGATTGAGAAACCTAAAAATTTTTGGGAAGCCATCCTAAAGTTTCGTCAAGAAAACAATCTAGAAGAAGCAGGAATTGAGGCAGAAGTTTTTGAGGGACTCAGAGATTCATCACCAGGGCGCGAGGTTATTTTGTGAGTTTGCAATTTTTATTAGATACTAACGTACTTTCGGAACCAACTAGACCAATTCCGAATGCAAATGTGGTTAAAATGTTAGAGCGATACAAAGAAGAAGTTGCGACGGCAACAGTTGTATTTCACGAACTTTTATTTGGGTGTAAGCGACTTCCTGAATCAAGGAAACGTCGAATTCTAGAAAGTTATCTCTATGAGACAGTTCGAGTTCAAATTCCTCTGCTGCCTTATGATACTAATGCTGCCATCTGGCACGCGACAGAAAGAGCGCGTCTCTCCAGTATTGGAAAAACTCCATCATTTGCAGACGGTCAAATTGCGGCGATCGCTAAAGTAAACGAATTGATACTCGTAACAAACAATGTTTCAGACTTTGCCGATTTTCTCGACTTACAAATAGAAAACTGGTAAGCTGTTGTACCTTTAAATAGGGTATAATAAAAAAGGAGTTTAGTCAATCTCTACAAAAATGCCAGCTAAAAAC
>NZ_JAUBUJ010000093.1:0-35600 GCF_036705405.1 Microcoleus sp. B13-B6 | reverse complement strand
CGAGCGTCCCCGCTCGCGTATTGTACAATACGCGAGCGGGGACGCTCGCACTGTAAATGCAAAACTGAGATGCTCCCCTAACATATCAATTCTTGTGACAAACAGCAGCAGTAATTTATTTCGGAGTTTCGCGAAAAAATTTGCCTCACCCACCGACGGAAACTGGTTGGCCGAGTTAACTGGTGGAGAGAACAAATTTGGGAGCTTAGTTCAAGGTCTTAGATTCATCGGTTGAATCAATTCTTTAATCTCAAATCTCAAATCGCTCTAGCTGGAAGAAGTTGCGCTATCGCCGGCCAAGTCCGACTGCAATTCGCTCCTGTAAAATCGCTGGCTAATCCCTAAAATTACTTGTTTCATTACCCAATACAAAACAGCAATTACTACAAAAGTTACAACCATTACTAAAACCGGACGCTTGCCTATCAAATCGTTCATTACGCTGTTAACCAGCGCATCGGGGTTAGTAAGAATGTCCCAAGTGTTGAAGCGGATAAATCGCCCTAAATAAATTCCGATCGCCGAAAGTGCGTGTATAGTTATCTCCGTTACCAGGATAAATCTACCCCAACCCTGTTGCTTCAAATAGTAACCCAAATTCATCACCGACAGCACGTAAGCTCCAAATCCCGCCAGCATAAACGCGAGATATTGGGGAATCAAAGCCAGAGTCACAGTCCACACCGAGTTCCCCTCTTTAATCTGCTCGATCAGGTGAATGATATCAGTTAAAACGTAGGGTGCATTGGGTAAAAATCCGATAAACCAGAAAAAACAGCCCCACCAGCGGAGAGAGCGAACTCCGCGCTGCCGCAGTACCCAGATGTCTACAGCCATCAGTGCCAGTGTAATCGCGATCGCCCCCAAAAGGTAAGTTTTGCCCACATCTTGCACAATATGCTTCAGATAGGACAAAACATGGCGCATGCTGGGCAAAAAAGTAGCGCCCAGGAGAATGCCCGTACCCCACAGCAGCCAGCGCGATCGAGGTTTGCGGAACAGCCAAAAACTCAGGCCCAGCGGTACTAAACTCAAAAACAAATTCCAAGACATCCAGCGCACATTGTGTCCCATTGCTTGCAGCGCTTCCAGGATTAATCCCATCATGTCAATTTTTCTACAATTAAAGGTTTGATGCAGCACCGCTTCATTCGCAGCTTCCGTCTATTTTAGTCTTTAACTTGTAGGGTGAGTAGCTTATCGCTGCGCCCCTGAAAATCAGGAATTGCTAACCCACCCTACCAATGCGGAGTCAATCTCAAATCTCAAATCTCAAATCTCAAATCGACTGACCCACCCTACCACTGCGGAGTCTATCTAATATCTAAAATCTCAAATCTCAAATCTCAAATCTCAAATCGACTGACGCACCCTACTATTTATACAGTTTGTCGATCGGAATCTCAATCTTAAAAGTTGTTCCGCATCCTATGGACGAAATACAGTCAATCTTACCCTTGTGCTTTTCCACCACAATCGAGTGCGCGATAGACATTCCCAAACCCGTACCTTTGCCCACAGCTTTTGTAGTAAAAAACGGGTTAAAAATTCGATCGACTATCTCATCGGGAATGCCCGTACCATTGTCCGAAATTTCTACCCTCACAGTCTTCTGGGGGGTTACACCAGTGGAAATAGTAATGTGGCCACTCTTTGTATCTGCTTCCCGAACGGATAACTTTTGATATCGTTCTTCAATAGCATCAATTGCATTAGCAATAATATTCATAAACACCTGATTCAGTTGGCTAGCATAGCACTCCACCAGTGGCAGTTTTCCAAACTCCTTAATTACTTCAATTTCCGGGCGACAGTCCCTACTCTTCAAGCGGTGCTGCAAAATTAACAAAGTGCTTTCAATTCCCTCGTGAATATCGACCGGCTTCATGGCGGATTCGTCCAGTCGCGAGAAATTTCTGAGGGACAACACAATTTGCCGGATGCGCTCGGTTCCTACCTGCATTGAACCCACAAGTTTTATTAAATCCTCAGCCATGAAATCTAAATCAATCTCTTGAATGCGCTCCACAATTATTGAATTAGGTTCGGGATACTCATCTGCGTAAAGACTCACCAGATCGAGCAACTGTTTTGTATACTGGTTGAGATAATCAATATTAGCGTAAATGAAGTTAACTGGATTATTAATCTCGTGAGCAATTCCAGCAACTAATTGCCCCAAAGAAGACATTTTTTCAGTTTGGATGAGCTGAGTTTGAGTAGAGCGCAATGACCGCAGCGCTGACTCTAAAGCTCGAGCTTTTTCTCTTTCTCGCGCCTCGCTTTGTCGCAGTGCTTCCTCTGCTTGCTTGCGAGTCGTAATATCCTGGCAAAATCCAATTATTACCTTAGCCTGACCGTCAGGATTCCTGCTAAAAATAGTATCCCGACTTTGCAGCCACAAAAATTGACCATTTGCGGCCCGCATTCGGTAGTCAATTTCCCAAATTTCGCCATCTTCAACTCCTAAAAAGCTCGCGTGATGTTTGACAATTTTCGGCAAATCTTCGGGGTGTATTAACTGAGGCATGACTGACGAATCCATCGCTGTAATGTCATCGCGGGTATAGCCCAAAAGCCCTAGCACTGAACTATTAGCGTAGATATTTCGCTGTTCTTCCAAGTCGTAGAGATACAAAATACCGGGAGTAGCATCGGCTACTTTTTGAATAAACTGCTGGCTTTCTTGCAAAGCTAATTCAGCTTGTTTGCGATCTGTAACATCAACGGCGATGCCGTCCCAAAGAATATCGCCGTTGTCCTTAGCTTCAGGACGCGAATTTATCTGAAACCAACGAATGTTGCCGGAAGGCAGCACCATCCGTCCTTCCCACTGCCCAGGTTGCAAACTCTGGGCAGAAATAGCAACAGATTCGTCATGATTTTGGCGGTCTTCGGGATGAATTAAATCTGTTACCAAAGCCGCATTTTTCAGAACATCTTCTGGTTCTACCTCTAAAAGTTCTCGGCAAGCACCACTTATGTAAGGAAAACTGAAATAGCCATCGGGACACAACAAAAATTGATAAATGATTCCCGGCACATTAGCAGACAGCTTTTGGAATCTGGCCTCGGTTTCTCGCAGTGCTTCCTCTGCTTGTTTGCGCTCGGTAATGTCAGTAATTGAACCAACCATGCGGACTGCTTTTCCAGATTCGTCCCACAAAGCTTGTCCCCGACTCAATATCCATTTGTAAGCGCTGTTGTAGCACCACAAGCGGTATTCGGTGATGTAATGCGGCGTTTTTCTCTCCAAGTGTTCTTGAAGAAGTTCCTGAGACATCTCTAAATCATCGGGATGTAAACTCGTATTCCATGTGTTATTATAATCGCTAATGTCACTATCTTCGTAACCAGTGATTTCCTTAAAGCGATCGGACACAAAAAGTTCCCCTGTTTGCAAGTTCCAGTCCCAAATGCCGTCATTGTTGCCTTTGAGTGCTAACTGCCAGCGTTCTTCAGTTTGCATCAATTGAGCAGTTCTCTGTTTGACTCTATTTTCTAGTTCTTGATTAAGCTGTTTGAGACTTTCTTCTGCCTGGTTGCGTTCGATCGCAATTCCTGCTAAACTTCTGATCGCCTCTATCAATTGCATCTCAAAAAAATGGGGCGGGCGCGCTTGGGAATAATATATTCCAAAAGTTCCCAAAACTTGACCCTGAGATGAGAAAATAGGAGTAGACAAGCAAGCTCTCAGTCCAAAACTCAAGGCTAAATCTCGATAATTTTCCCACAAAGGATCGCTGGCAATATCTGTAACGATCACCTGTTGGCGGCTAAAGGCAGCAGTTCCACAGGAACCGACATCCGGGCCGATAGCTATGCCATGAATAGCAGCATTGTAACTGTCGGGCAAACTAGGCGCAGCTCCATGTAGTAAATGTTCGCCATCTGGAGCTAGAAGCAATATCGAACCGATGACATCTCTAGATTGTTGCTCGATAATTTCAACTAAAGTATTTAAAGTATCGCCCAGAGAAGTACCCTTAGCAATCATTTCTAAAATTTGTTTTTGACCGGTTAACCAATTTTCAGCTCGCTTGCGCTCTGTAATGTCGCGGGCAACCCACAGAACCGTGTTTTCTTTCATGGGCGAAATGGTAGCGGCAAACCACTTTTGTACGCTGGCAAGTTCCAGGTTATATTCAAAAGTACAGGTTTGATTTGTAGCAAGGGCGGTGCGAATTTTATCGTGAAAAATATCGGCCATTTCTGGCTCGAATAATTCGCTGATTTTTTGCCCGGAAAATTCCGCCGTCGGCTTGTACAATAATTGGGGATTGGTCGGGGCAACTTTCAGGAACCGTCCCTCAATATCGAGCTCGAAAATTAAGTCGTTCATGGCAGCGAACAAAGCTCGAAGTTCCGCTTCAGAACCTTGCAGGGCGATTTCAGCTTGTTTGCGATCGCTAATATCCGTCCCGATACAAAGCAGCCCTGCCACATTTCCCTTCGCATCTAGTAAAGGTTTATTTGTCCACGCTATCCACACCCTTTCTCCATTGCGGCGGATGTTTTCATTTTCGTTTTGGAAGTATTTTTGCGGCTGTGCCAAACAGTCTCGAATCTTTGTCGCGAGGTCACTTTCAAATAAATCTGTTTTCGGTATAATTGTGCCGATCGCACTTTTGCCGATGATTTCTGCTTCTGAATACCCGAAAAAAGTTTCAGCAAACTCGTTAAAAAAAGTAATGTTGCCTTCACTGTCTAACTGCACAATCATGCTGTTAGCATTCTCAACTAATAGCCGGTACTTAACTTCGCTCGATCGCAGTTTCGCACGGCCGTACACCCAGCTAAAAACCGCCACCCCGGTGAAAACAGCCAGCAAGCCGCCTCCAAAGAGCAGCCACCCCCGAAGCGGCGCATTCGCACGCCATCCCCCCGCCGGAATTGCGGCCAACTGCCAGGAACCGTTGGGCAAAGTCACTTCCAGCAGCACGGGATTGTGCTGAAAAATTGACCCGTCACCGAAAAACACAGGGCCGGATGCTCCCGAACCGTCTTTGCCCCGCAGAGCGTATTGCAGCTTCGCTGAGGAGTCGTTGAGTCCTGCTTCCTCAATGAGGGTATTTTTGTCGATGATCAGGCCTGTCAAGCCCCAGTAAACTCCTGTTTCAGGGTCGGCACCGGAGGGTGTGAGAAAAATCGGCGATCGGCTGATGAACGTCTCGTCCCCCTCCAATAATTTCACGGGCCCGGCAAGCAAAGTTTTTCTGGTTCGGATGACCTCTTTGACCATTTGCCGGTGTTCGGGTAGCGTCGTCAAGTCCTCTCCGATCACCGCTTCATTTCCCTCCCGTGGATAAATGTAAGCGACCCTCGTGCCTTTAACTAAAGTTATGGCGCGAATGCCCGGTTGCTGTGCCACCAGAATTCTCGCCGTCGCTGTAAACTCGGCTTCGGTGATGTTTGGGTTGTTGGAAAGGTAAGCCCCCAAACCCCGCATCAAAAACAGGCGGGAATTCAAAGAGCCTTCCAGCTTAGAACGGACTGTGCTGAGGCGATCGAGGGTGCTAGCGCGGTTGTAGTGAAAAAACCGCCGCTGTTCTGAGCGATCTAAAATGCCAACTCCGACCAAAATTGCTATTGATGCCGAAATTGCTGCTAAATACGGTGAAATTTGGAATTTTTTCACCTTAAAGTATTCCATCTGCCGGCGGTTAAGGTATATTTTTTAGATATTTAGATAGATTTAGTTTAGTTTGATTTCTCTAACCAAATGCAAGATTTTCGCCATACCGGGCTTTTCGCAAGCGGGCGCGAGTTTTTTGTGTTTTAGGAAACCCGCCGAACGTCGGCGATCGGCAAGCTTCTAATCATCAGTTGTGTGGACAAAGTTTTAAATCTCAAATCGACTGACTCGCCATTTATCGGGTAGGGTGCGCGCTGCCGCACCAGAGCGGTGGGGGAACGCGCACCCGAAAGACGGGAGTTATTAGCTAAAATAAGGTTAGCAATAATTTTTTTCAGCGCTACGCCGAATCTATCATAGGGGCAATTTGATGCAAGAACAGTTGATGGAAGCGATCGCACCTTACCGCGATCGCGTAGATTATCTAGAAGTTCGCCTCGAACAAAGCGAGTCAACTGCGATTAGTTTTCGCGGCCCTCAGTTAGATGCTGTAAACCGCAGTTTTAGTCTCGCCGGCGGCATCCGCGCCTGTCACAAAGGTGGCTGGAGTTTTGTAACTTTTAACGGTTTAGATGAGTTAAAAGACCGCATTGAAGAAGCTGTAGTCCAGTCTCGTTTGGTTGGCAGCGAAAAAACTCTACTAGCAGATGTCACCCCGATTCAAGATTATGTAGCGGTGGAATTGGGCCGCGACCCGCGCTCTATTACTCTAGCCGAAAAGCGGAAATTGCTCGAATCTTACAATCAGTTGCTGTTAGATTACGACCCGCGAATTCAGACAACAATGGCAGGTTACAGCGATAGATTTGGGATTACTTATTTTGTGAATTCTCAAGGTACTTGCATCGCTCAAGAGCGCTTGGACGTGACCGGGCGTTTCGGAGCGATCGCCCGCGGCGAGGGCGGTGTCGTCCGCCAAGGGTTTGAGTCGATTCACTCGCGATCGGATTACGATGTCTTGACAAATATTGAAGATCGTGTTAAGAGTGCTGCCGTTCGAGCTGTAGGCCAATTAGAGGCAAAATCGGTGAAAGGCGGTCAGTATCCGGTGATTTTAGACCCTTATTTGTCGGGGGTTTTTATTCACGAAGCTTTCGGGCATTTGTCGGAAGCAGACGGCATTTACGAAAACCCGAAAATGCAGGAATTGTTGACTTTGGGCAAGCCTGTGGCGATCGAACAATTGAATGTAATTGACGACGCAACTGTGCCGGGATTGCCGGGAACTTTGAAATATGACGACGAAGGCGTGCCGGCTCAGTGCAAGCATTTAATTAAAAATGGAGTTTTAGCGGCTCGGATGCACAATCGCGAGACTGCGGGCAAAATGGGCGAAAGTCCGACGGGAAATGCCCGGGCTCTGAGTGCTACTTTTATGCCTTTGGTGCGGATGACTAATACTGCGATCGAGTCTGGCGAACATTCTTTTGACGAAATGGTTGCCGACATTGACGAAGGAGTTTATGCAGTGCGGATGTTGGGAGGACAAACCAACGGCGAAATGTTTACCTTTGCAGCGGCTCAAGGTTTTATGATTCGCGACGGCAAATTGGCTGAACCAGTGAGCGATGTCACTTTAAGCGGCAATGTATTTCAGACTTTAAAGGATATTGAGTCTATAGGAAACGACTCGGTTTATGCCTACGGCGGTTGTGGTAAAGGCGGCCAGAGTGGCTTGCCCGTAAGTGTCGGCGGCCCTCATCTGCGGATTAAAAATGTCGTCGTCGGAGGAAGGTAATCATTAGTCATTAGTCATTAGTCATTAGTCATTAGTTATTAGTTCAAGACTTACGAAACTGGTTAAGGTGAGGGTGCGATCGCGCCCTCACCTTAACCATTCCGGGGTACTAACAAGTTGACAACCGACTCAAAATTTACTATTGACTTTCACTCGCGCTGAGTGCGATGCCGGAGGCTACCGTTACCAAAGGTGTCAATTTCCGCACATCAATTAGCACAACGAATAAGCTAGACTTTTACTGATTTCGCGTTCTTTTAGCCAATTTTATTCCCCTTAACTCGCCTTCATCTCTACCCGCTCGCTCTGCCTAATGGGAATCTCAATCACAAATTCTGCACCCCGCTCTGGCTGTGATAAACACTTCAAATCTCCGCCGTGCTTCTCCACCACAATCTGATAGCTAATAGATAATCCCAAACCCGTGCCTTGACCAACAGGTTTAGTTGTGAAAAAAGGAGTAAATAGATTCGACCTTACCTCGCTTGTTATCCCCAGCCCATTGTCTTTAACACTGATTCTTACCCAATCCGGATTCAGCATAGAAGTACGAATCGTAATCGTACTTGGGTCGTTTTTAATTTGCTCTGGGCTGCGTTTTTTATCATACTGATTCAAGGCATCAATTGCATTGCTCAGCAAATTCATAAATACCTGATTCAACTGACCGACATAACATTCTACTTTTGGCAAATCTCCGTATTCTTGAATAATTTGAATAGGTGGACAATCAGGCTTAGGCTTGAGGCGACTCTGCAATATGACTATACTGCTGTCGATGCCATCGTGAATATTAACGGGTTTCATCTCAGCTTCGTCAAGGCGCGAGAAGTTCCGCAACGTCAGCACAATCTGACGGATACGTTCAGCCCCTACTTTCATCGAAGATAGCATTTTAGGCAGATCTTCTCTGATAAATTCTAGCTCTATGTTTTTAATTAAAGCTGCGATTTCAGGGTGATTATGGGCATCGTGCTGCTCGTAAAGGTTAATTAAACCCAATAAATGCTGAGTATACTCATTGACATAAGTTAAATTGCCATAGATAAAATTAACGGGATTATTAATTTCGTGGGCAACACCAGCAACTAACTGTCCTAAGCTAGACATTTTTTCAGTCTGAATAAGCTGAGCTTGGGTGCGCTGTAAATTTTGCATTGCGAGTTCTAGTTGGATAGCTTTTTCTCGCTCTCGCACTTCTGAGTGCCGCAATTTGTCCTCTCTTTCTTGGCGCAAGCGTTCGTTTTCTTTTAGTTCTTGCACGTGCTGCAAAGTTTTGTTAATAGTAATTTCTAAATCCTGAAAATCTATAGGCTTAGTCAAAAAATCAAATGCCCCACCATTCATTGCCTTTCTAATATTTCCCAAGTCGCCATAAGCAGATATAACTACTGTTTTGACCATAGTAACTAGCTCGTTAAGTTTCGCTAGCAAAGCCATGCCATCCATGACTGGCATATTAATATCTGTCAGTACAATATCTATATCCGGCTCCTCTTGCAACTTTGAAAGCGCTTCTACGCCATTATGTGCAAAAAAAACTTGGTATTCTCCTGCGCGTATCTTTTTTCTAAATTTCTGGCAAATTAAAGATTCTAAATCGGGTTCGTCATCCACAAATAATATTTTAGCTGGCATATTGCGAGCCCTTTCGGTTGTATACGACATTTTTTCTCATTTGATTAATTAACTTATCCGAATAATATTTATATACTTTAAGTTCTATTATAAATTATTTTAGGAGTAATGAAAAGGCTGATTTTTACCAGGGCAAACCGGACGGCTGTAATAGGCTCTCTCGTTTGGTAGAGGCCGATCGATTAGCTCAAATCAAGTTCAGCCTTAGTTTGTCTGATTGGAATTTCCATCGAGAACTCCGCTCCCTCCCCCATCTCTGAAACACACTTCAATGCGCCCCCATGCTTCTCCACTATAATTTGGTAGCTGATATAGAGACCCAAACCAGTACCCTGACCTACAGGCTTAGTAGTAAAAAAAGGTTCATAAATACGGTCTTTCACATCTGGGGTCATTCCCACCCCATTGTCCCGAATTTGAATGACGACACGGGATTTTTCCTCTAGCAGAATAGTGCGAATAGTAAGGGCGAGTTGGTGAGCTAAGATGTCATCTAGTGACCGTTGTTTATTGTACTCATTCAAAGCATCGATCGCATTAGAAACAATGTTAATAAACACCTGGTTGAGTTCTCCAGCATAGCATTCCACTAAAGGCAGATTGCTGTACTCCTCGATCACTTGAATCTCTGGACGCGCTGTCGTTGTTTGAAGTCTATTATTCAAAATCAGCAGGCTGTTTTCGATCCCTTCGTGAATATCAACAGACTTTATGTTAGCTTCATCAAGCCTCGAAAAGTTGCGTAAAGACAAAACAATCTTGTGAATACGGTCAACACCACATTTCATCGAAGCCAGAATTTGGGATAAATCTGCTATCATAAATTCTAAATCTATGGCTTCGATTTCAGTTTGAATCTCAGAACTGGGAGGGGTGTACTGCTGCTGATAGAGATGCAGCAGGTGCAGTAGGTTTTGGATATAATCACTGACGTGGCTAATATTGCCAGAGATAAAATTAGCGGGGTTGTTAATTTCATGAGCAATCCCCGCAACCAGTTGACCCAAAGAAGACATTTTTGCAGTCTGAATCAGTTGAGCTTGGGTATTTTTTAGCTCTTGCAGACTTTGTTGTAAATCCTGAGCTTGTTCTCTAGCGCTAGCTTCTGATTGTCGCAAGCGCTGGTTTTCTTTTAACTGTTGCACGTCGCGCAGCGTTTTGTGGATGGTAATTTCTAAATCCAGAAAATCTATCGGTTTAGTCAGAAAGTCAAAGGCACCTAAGTTCATTGCATTTCTTATATTTTTCATGTCGCCATAGGCTGATATAACTATTGTTTTCAGGGGTAGGTCTATTTGATTAAGTTTAGAGAGTAAAGTCAGACCATCCATTTCAGGCATATTAAGATCCGTCACTACCATATCTAGATCCGGGTGTTCTTTCAATTTTTCCAGGGCTTCTACGCCATTATGGGCAAAAAACAACTGCCATCCTGCCGTGCGGATATTTTTTTTAAATTTTTGGCAAATCAGACATTCTAAATCAAGCTCGTCATCCACAAATAGTATTTTAATTGGCATATTTATATCCTATAAATTTTGTGTAGGCAAGTTGTTTGATTTTTATTCCTAAGCTAATTGTGGCTCCTCCATATTGTGAAGATTTTTTCTTTTAATTCGTCAAAGTTAACGGGCTTAGTAATATAGTCATCAGCTCCATATTCCATAGCGGTTTGGTAATTTATCTCATCTCCATAAGCGGTAATCATAAAAACTTTTAGATCGGGAAATTTTTCTTTGATAAGCTTCAGCAGTTCTAGCCCATTCATACCAGGCATATTAATATCGGATAAAATCAAGACAATAGACGCTTTTTCCTGGCTTTCTAAGTAGTTTAAAGCTGCCTCTGCCGACAGGGCAAAATAAAAGTGAAGTTGCCCTGCTTTGATTTCTTTTCTAAATTTTTGTTTGAACAATGACTGAATATCTTCTTCGTCGTCTACAACCATTACTTTCATTTTTTTTAGTCCTTAACTTCGACTATTTTTTTTTGCAATGTAATTATAAATTCTGTGTAATTTCCTACTTCTGTTTCTACTTTTAGTTCTCCGCGATGCTGCTGGACGATAATATCGTGACTCATAGATAGACCTAGACCAGTCCCTTCCCCAGCAGGCTTTGTAGTAAAAAAGGGATTGAAAATTTTATCGAGTACATCGGGCGTCATACCCGGCCCGTTATCGCGAATGCGAATTTCAACCGCCGAACCCAGATTTCGAGTTCTGACATCAAGCTGGGGTGAAAATTCTTCTCCCATTTCTTGTTTCTTTTTATGGGCTGCATAGCAAGCATTGTTAATAATGTTAAGAAAAACCCTGGAAATGTCTTGTGGCACGACTTCTACTTTGCCAATATCATTATCGTAGCCGCTTTTTATGATAATGTTAAAAGAAGCCTCCTTGGCTCGCATCCCGTGATAGGCTAGATTGACATATTCTTCTAATAAAGTATTTATATCTGTGGCTTCCCAATGACCACTTTGTCCGCGAGAATGCAAAAGCATATTGCCGACGATTCTGTCGGCTCTTTGACCGTGTTGATTGATTTTTTGGAGATTGGCTTTTAGATCGGTTAATAGCTCAGCAATATACTCACTTGTTTCTGGTTCTAACCGTTCAGTTTGATTTTCAATTTCTTGTAAAAGTTCTTCGGTTAATTCAGCAGAAACTTCTGAAAAATTGTTTACAAAGTTTAAGGGGTTCCTGATTTCGTGGGCAATCCCTGCTGTTAAACTGCCCAGAGAAGCGAGTTTTTCTTGCACGATAATCTGATTTTGCATGGCTCTGAGATTTTCTTCGATCCGCTGGCGCTCTTCAATTTCATTCTGCAATTGCTCCACAGTATGGGTGAGTTCAGATGTACGCTCCTCGACTTTGATTTCTAGTTCCTCATTAGCTTTTTGCAGGGCTTCCTGGGCTTGCTTGCGATCGGTGATATCGCGGACGATCGCCACATATTGTTGCAGATCCTGATTGGAAAGGGAAGCGTCTTGAGAGAATCGATCGGAGATGGCAACTTCTAGAATGCGCGAACTACCATCGGAGAAGTTGAAAGTCTGTTCACTGCGACTGAGCCACTGCTCTGGCTGATCCCCTAATCGTGGCAATAATTTGTTCAGGTAAGACCCAATTAGCCCAGTAGAATCTATGCCGAAGACGCTTTCAGCAGCGGGATTTGTCTGACGAATGACACCATTTTCATCCAGCACTACAATACCATCTAGGGCAATGGTAAAGAGCTGTTCTGCTCCCTCTCGTGCCTCTTCCATTGAGACGACCTGGGGTAAGCTCGTCCAACAGGCAACTGCCACCCCAATAAAAGCAACTGTCACCAATAGCACTACGAATAAATTCAAGCCAACAGTAGAGTTAGCATATAATTTGAAGCCAAAAATCCAGCCGACAGCGACGGCGCTCACAATCAGCAAGATCAAAATTACAACCTGAAACGCCACAAAATCTGGCATTTTGCTCTTGCTTCTGTTGCGGTAAAGCCGAATCCACCACGAGGGATGGAAGGGGGCAAAAGCAATGCGACTTATCCCTGCATCCACTGCTAAAACGGCAAGGGGAAAAAACAACCCAATGATAAAGTCTTGCCAGCCCCAAGCTAAGCCTCCCACGACTAGAACCACCGCATCTACTACGAAAAAGCCCAGCGACCACCCAGGCCACCGAACTTCTGGCTGATCCCGCCGCAGCCACAGTGAGAGATGGAACATCATTAGGCAGACAACTAAGCCAACATTAGTAATCGCCACAAGCCGAGGTACATTTCCCCAAGCTAGACAGATTAAACTCAGAACCAGAACAAAGACAAGGCCAAATCCAAATACACCCCGTCGGGATACAACTGCGAATGTTGGCGAAATATGCCCATCTACCGCAAGTTGGTACAGCATCCGGGGGCAGTTGGAAACAATTGTCGCGCAACTCAGAAGACAGCTTGCGACGACCAGAAAGGTGACGAGGGTGGGAACCCAGGGCCCCCATAATGCCTGACAGGCAGCTAATACATTCAAGAATACGTCATCTTTCAGATCGGGAGCGGTAGCCAAGCGCATCAGTACCCAAGCACCTCCCAAAATAACAGGCAGCATCGCCAGTGCGGAAATTTTGAGAAACTGCAGCGTTTTAGTAGGGTTGCGGCTATCCGCTACGAAACTGGCAGCGGAGTCACAGCAGTAGAAGATGTATGTAGCAAAGTAAAACCACTTAGCCCAGTCAATAAAGGTGAATTCCGGCCAAATGGTGGGGAAAAAGCCGGGACTGTTTGGGGAAAAAGCTAACCAGATTAGACCATGAATGGAAAAAACGGATAATACGCCCACTGTCGGCAACACAAAAAAGGCGAGCAGAATACTTAAGGCGCGAGTACCGCTGAATGTCAAAATGAAGGGTAGGAGCGTGAAGGTAATATTTAGTAAAGTTTCAGGACACCTAAAACCTAAACTATTGAGGTTGACTTTGATGAGCTGTGTCAGTACGATCGCAGAAATTGGCAGTGTTGATACCCAGCTTAAAAAGTAGCCGATCGCCGCATAACTTCCCAGACCCGGATAATTTTTCAGCATTCGGGCAGTATAGTTGGGCGTTCCCCCAGCCATGTCTGGGAAATACTCGCCGATGCGTTTTACCTGTAGATTGAGCATCATGCCCATGAGGATACCGGGCAACCAGACGAAGATGGCGCTAGGCCCAATCGCTGCTTGGATCGCTGTGGCGATGGTAAACCAATTGGCGTGACCTGTGAGGCCAAAGCCCGATGTTTCGACGGCACTCAGGCTTCGGGGTAGGCGCATGAGCGATCGCCTATTGAGATTGTCTCTTGGGTAAGGCTGAGTTGGTTCTGAGTGGTAGCCGTTTTCCGGCTGGTGTCGGATGTCTGTCGCCATCAGTTTTATCTATTATTTTGGGGATTTTACTGTCGCCACCCTGATGTTCAGCTTTATAGCTTTTAACTTTTTCCGTTAAGCATTTTTGCTAGTCTTAAATTTTGGGAAAGCTACCTTTCCCAGTCAACCATGAAAATCTATCTCAATCCGTCTTCAATATTACCAGGACTTACGCAACTGCCACATATCTGTGTACCAGCACCCTAAAATTAGACAATAAACATCAGCACATCGGGAATTTTTAGTTGCTCACTTCAATAAACATCAGAAAATCGGGAATTTTTAGTTGCTCACTTCAATGATTTGATAGAATCCCGTGTTTAATTTGATATATTATTTGACCTGTTTTATCCGCTCAACTTTTGAGCGCCTACCCCACACAAGTTCATGGCAAGCAATATGATTTGTTTGAATTATAGCTTGAAGGGACTGGCAAGATTCTCTCCCGGTTAATTGCTTGAGTTCCCTAAGAAATTGCTCAATTTTCTAACGAATAGCACACACATGAGTGTACGTCATTCGTGCGATTATTGAGTTTGGTCTTTAGTCGCGACTGTCAACTTGCGATCGATCCGGACTGGTTCAAGTGATGGGTGAGGGTGCGCCCTCACCATGTGCGAGTGGGGTAAGTCCTGTAGTTATTAGTAGGGCGCGCCTCGGCACAGTTTACTACAGATAAAAATACAAGGAATGCAGTATAACTCCTGTTGTCTTTTCTTCCCTCTTCCTTCTGACTTAATAACTAAGGCAAAAAATGGTTGACTGCGCTATTTGTAGAGTCTCTGGGGGGCGAGGCGCACTCTACAGATAAAGTTTGGGCGTCCAGGATTGTTCCCTCTTCCTTCTTTCTTCTTCCTTCTCAATAAAAAACCCCGGTTTCTTGAAGAAACCGGGATTTTTCCTACCAACTAAGAGAGGAGTCAAAACTTCACAGGTAGCGGTTGCCGGAATTCTGCATTTCTCGCACAACCCTCTAAACCAAACTACGGGCAAATTATAGTTGCAACTTTTTTAAAGCTGTCTCATTTCCTCTTCAAGCACCCGAACCAAATCTTGATTGCCACTGGATCTCGCTACCTCTATGCGGTGCATCAGTTGCTTGTGAATGTTAGCGCGGTGGGTTTCTGCTACTTTTTTTACGTTTTGACGATTTGTGTTCATGGTGGACGTTCCTTATATAAAATTTGGTGTACCTGCTACTTCTCTAATATAGCGCTAAATTCCAAAAAGTATCTAAATTTACAAAAAATTTACAGTTGTTGACCGATCGACCAAACTCCTGTATAAGATTGGCCATAAGTCAATAGCGATATCTTGACAATCAGAAGTCAGTAGTCATTAGGCCGATGCCCGATGCCCGATGCCCGATGCCCAACATTTACATTTAGTCAAGCGGTGCGCGGTACGCACCCTACATTTACTCAAAACTCAAAACTTGCAGCAGCGCCTCTACCAACTGCTGAAGGTGTGCGAGCTCGTGAGTTGCCATCAGCGAAATCCGAATTCGACTCACACTTACAGTCGGAGGCCGAATGGCGGGAGCAAAAATACCCATCTCCTTGAGTTTGCTGCCGACTGTTAAAGCGGAGGCTGCATCTTTTAACGGAAGACTGAAAATTGGGGAGAGGCAATTGCTAATTGGTAATTGGTGATTGGTAATCGCGCAATATTTGAAAGTTTCGATATTTTGTCGCAACCGAACTCGGCGTTCTGGTTCTTGCTGTACAATCCTCACAGCTTCCAAAGCAGCCGCCGCGTCAGCAGGCGTCAATGCCGTAGTATAAATCCAACTCGCAGCTCGATTACGCAGAAAATCAATTAAAGCAGCAGAGCCCGCAACGTAACCACCTAAACTTCCCAAAGCTTTGCTGAGTGTCCCCACTTGAATCAGCGGTGTTCCCGTACACCCGAAATGTTCTGCACAACCGGCACCGCTAGCACCGAAAACTCCTGTAGCGTGAGCTTCATCTACTAATACCATGCAGTTAAAGGTTTCGGCCACAGCCAACAACTGCGGCAGCGGACACAAGTCCCCATCCATGCTAAAGACGCTATCGGTAATAATTAAACACTTGCGGTATCTCGCGCGATTTTGCTCTAGCTTGGCCGTTAAATCCTCAAGATTGCAGTGACTGTACTCTAGGGCTGTTGCACCGCTGAGTGTGGCTCCGTTTTTCAGGCTCGAATGGTTGTACTTGTCAGATAATATCAAATCGCGCTTGCCGACAACGGATGCGATCGCCCCTAGATTCGCCAAATATCCCGAACTGAATACTAAAGCATCTTCAGTTTGTTTTAAATTAGCAATAGCTTGTTCTAGCTGTCGGTGCAAATCGCGGTGTCCGCTGACCAACCTCGAACCCGTCGCACCCGTCCCAAATTCCTTAGTTGCAGCCATAGCAGCTTGGATTAACCTGTCATCGCCGGCAAGTCCCAGATAATCGTTGCTGGCAAAGTTAATCAGCCTGTGGCCTGCTAACTTTACCACAGGCCCAGGGGAACTTTCGATCGATTGTGGCGATCGATACCAATCGGCACGGCGAATAGTGTCGAGAGACTTCTCTATCCAAGCGTAAGGGTCTGCGTTCATATTGGAAAGCGATCGGGTAATAAGTTATATTGTCTTATAATCAGTCCCTGCCTATCACAGAAGCATATGCCACTCACTAAAAAATACAGATTAGTCACCCGCAGCGATTTTGACGGTCTTGTCTGTGCCGTTTTGCTCAAAGAACTCGATATGATCGACGAGATTAAATTCGTGCATCCTAAAGATATGCAGGATGGGAAAATCGAAATAACAAATAACGATATTAGCACCAATTTACCCTATGTGGAGGGAGTTCATCTAGCTTTCGATCACCATTTCAGCGAAACTCTTAGACACGAGAAAATCAAAATTAACCACATCATCGATCCCTATGCAGCTTCGGCGGCTAGGGTACTGTACAAATATTATGGAGGTCAAGCAAAGTTTCCTGATATTTCTGAGGCGATGATGCTGGCCGTTGACAAATCAGATTCCGCTCAATTTGCGAAAGAAGAGGTTCTGCAGCCGCAAGAATGGGTGCTGTTAAACTTCATAATGGACGCCCGAACGGGGTTGGGAAGGTTTAAAGAATTTACCGTTTCCAATTATCAGTTAATGATGCAGTTAATCGATTACTGCAAATATCATACCATCGAGGAAATCTTGCAGCTTCCTGATGTAAAAGAAAGAGTAGACCTCTACTTCGAGCAAGAAGAAAAATTTAAAGAGCAAATACAGCGATGCGCCAAAGTTTATAATAATTTAGTTGTTTTGGATTTGCGTAACGAAGAGGTGATATATGCAGGGAATCGTTTTGTAATATACGCTTTGTTCCCCGATTGCAATATATCGATTCACGTACTTTGGGGACTGAAACAACAAAATACTGTTTTCGCAGTTGGCAAGTCAATCTTTAACAAAACTTCAAAAACTAATATTGGGGAGTTAATGTTAAGATATGGCGGCGGTGGGCACCAGAATGCCGGAACTTGTCAGATTGAGAACGATAAAGCTAGTCAAGTTTTGAAAGAGTTAATTGCCCAGATAGAGCAAAATGGTTAAATTGGCTTTATCTTTTTTGCAGTCAGGACTTGAGTCTTTGATTATTTATTTTAATTTTCAGCACTAAAGTCCTTACTACAAACGGGGATTTTTAGGACTGAAGTCCTTACTGCAAACGGGAGTTTAGTCCTCAAGGTTTTGATCTGGCGGGTTCTGAACATTGAGATTTTCTGAACAGTTGCCTTTGACTGGTGGCAAATGGTCTACCAAACCCATATCAAAAGCGATATCGGGCAACTCATCAGCGTTATATTTTCCTGGCTCAAACAATCGCCCGGAAGTAAAACAAGGCTGTTTCAATCGTACCACTTCCCCCGGTGAAAACATTCCCCTAAACATTTTGCGTTCGAGTCCCATAATTTCCGATCCTAAAACAACTTTCGCATTAATCTTAACAATTTTTGAGCGGCAGCTTCCCAATTAAATAAATCCGCCGTCTCTCTAGCTTTTTGACCTACCCGAAAACGCATCGGGTCTTCAACAATTTTTCGTAACTGTTCGCGAACAGACTGAATATTTGGCTCGGCCCAATGAGGAGAATTTCTGATTTTTAGATACTGAGTATCGTAACACTTTCCGACCGGAATTAGATCGTAAGCAATGGGATAGCAGTTATCCGCATTGGCGTACTCAGTCGGGCCGCCGTACATAGTCATAGCAACGGGCAAACCTGCTGCAAAGGCATCCAAAATTTTAATCGCAAAACCCTCCCCGCGAAACGGAGCTAAAAAAGCATCTGCTGACAAGTATAAATCAGCTAGTTCTGCTTTATTATAAAATTTAGGGATTATCAGAATTTTTGCCTTTAACTTGCCGAGCTGCTTTTCGATATTGGCGAGATGTTCCACTATAACATCTGGATTTTTACCTCCATCTTTGATTATTAACTCTACGTTAGAATCATCTTTAAACTCTTCCCAAAAAGCTTGAATGACCAGATCCGTGCCAAATCTATAGAAATCAAAAGAATTGGTCATGTGCAGAATATGTTTTACATCTTTTGGTTTTTTTGGGGATCGGGGCAAATAGAGTTGCGAGATTAAAGGATTGAAACCTAGAGGCATGACGGATACGTTAGCCGCAGGACATCCAGCTTGTATTAAAACGTTTTTAGAATATTCGCTGACGGCTAGTTTGTGAGATGCAGTGTTAACAGCATCGTAAATCCAGTAATCATAATCCTCATGGTTTTTGGCGAATTCGTAATTGATCGCAAAAAGTTCTAAGTTGAGATGTCCGTTGAGTTCTTTTAAAAAATAAGGTTTCCAATAATGAGACCATTTGATATGAAATAAATCTGAGGGTGCGGTGTTCATCCACTTTTCTAGCAGGTGGTTTTCTTCTGCTGTGGAATGGCGACTGAGATGAGAGGCTATTGTTGATGGTTCGACCGAAATAGGAATTCCCATTTGGTGTAAAGTTTTCGCCAGGGATAGCGTAATATCAGCGAAGGAGTTAAAGTGTTGAAAACCAACGTTAAAGTGAACCATATTTATTGGTTATTAGTGCAGGGTAATCGCATCTGATTTGGTATAAATTGTACTTGACAAATGACAGAAAATGCACAGGCCAGATGTATGGCTGCGGTGGAGACGGGATCGGCGACCAACAAGCAGTTAAACTGGGAATGGACTCCCGGCAGGTATCCCTCACTCAGGCAGATGGAAAAAGGCTGTCGTCAAATCTAGCGCCAACGGAACATTGTGGAACGTGCTATCAAGCGACTCAAGCAATGGAGTCGGAGCGCTATTCGATATGAGAAGCTGCCTGCCAATTATACAGCCACGATCGCGATCGCCTGCATTCTGTTGTGGTTATAGTTGGAATACACGCCCTAGGCAAGAACACCTGATGGAGATAAATCAACTAGGTGGAACCGCTGATGAGTGCTTAGCTCGCTATCAGCATCGCACTCAATTTTCATTCCTTAGTTTACGAGCTGCGCTTGAAAGATGCTGTCAAATGTTTAAAAATTTCCCTCACCATTATACCTTAATTAAGATGCGATTACCCTGTAATATATCTGAGTATTTTTGTTATTCTTTATCTTCTGGGAGTCTTCAAATTGGCAAAATTTTCTAAAAAACTGGCCTTTAATATATTCACCGAAGGCCATGAATCTGTTTGTTTTGGTTTGTGATTTAAAGTTTGAGTAAAACCTTTTGCCATTGATAGCATCCATCAACTACAATAACTACATAGAAATTTATTCGGATTTAACTGTAGCATATTTTGGGTTCAAATTAAGATGCGTTTACCCTGGAGCGTAAAGCCAGGAGTAGGCAGCAGTTAAATCTGTGTGCCTATCCTACTTGACTTTTGTGACATTTTCGTAATTTTTCACCAATTGGAAGACCCTGGTAAGGAAGATTTGGAGGCAGAGCCTCCAAATTGTTTTCTCCTTTTAATCGAGGATGTGCCTCCTCCAAAAGTCTGCCCAGGCAGAGCCTGGGGACGATTGAAATAGTCATTGGTCAGGCGTTAATTGCTACTAACTAATCACTAATAACTAATTAGCTCTTTTTTACAGCTTCTGGAACACTGCGAACATCGGCAGATACATCGACAGCAAAATCGAACCTACGATACCACCGACGACAACAATCATCAGAGGTTCTAGCATACTGGTAAGTCCTTTTACTGCTTCTTCCACTTCCGTTTCGTAGAAAGCGCCAACTTTCATCAGCATCTTGTCAAGTTCCCCTGTCTCCTCCCCAATTGCCATCATTTGAATGGCCAAAGACGGAAAAACAGCTTGTTCTTGCAAAGCAATACTGATCATGCCACCGCTTTGAATTTCCTGTCTCGCATATTCGATCGCATTAGATATCGCCTGATTCCCCGCCACATCTCGCACAATTTCCAAAGAATTGAGAATCGGCACGCCCGATCGCGTCAGCGACCCAAATATCACGCAAAAGCGAGCCACCGCAGATTTTTCGATCAAATCTCCAAAAATCGGCAACTTCATCGCAATTCTATCAATTTGTAGGCGACCTATGGGAGTTTTGTAGTACATATCGAAGGCAATTTTGAGCGCTATAATCACCCCAATAACTGTCACCTGTTGAATTGGAGGCCAAGCCGTACAAAATGCACTAATTGCCAACATAAACAACGTAAATGCTGGCAAATCTGCACCAATATCCTTAAAAATTTTGGCGAAAGTTGGCAGCAAGAATATAGTCATTGCGAAAAAAATCACGATCGCGATAGAAAACACCGTCTTCGGATAAGACATCGCCGAATTAATTTCAGCCTCCGTCTTGTGATTTTTTTCCATCATCACCGCCAGACGATCTAGGGTTTCATCCAGCACCCCCCCGACTTCTCCCGCCGCCACCATACTAATAAACAGTTGGTCAAAAACATCAGGAAACTTAGCCATCGCCTCTGCCAAGTTTATCCCCTCCTGCACGTCAGCATTCATGCTCCTGAGCGCTCGCTTCAGCTTAGCATTAGAACACTGCTCGTGCAGCACAGAAAGGCATCGAACGATCGCCACCCCTGCATTAAACATAGCCGCAAACTGACGAGCAAAAATAGCCATATCCTTAACAGTAAGGCTGGTAAGGTTATATTCAATTTGCTCCTGAATCTTACTGAAATCAAAGCCACCTTTCGGTTTTTCGCGGATAACGTTGGTAGCCACAGCTCACCTCTGAAAATTTATTAAAACTTAGTTGTCAGTTGTCAGGTGTCAGTTGTCAGTTGTTAGTTGTTAGTTGTTACCCATAATTAATAACAACGGCTAACGGCCAACTGACTAATGACCAATGACTAATAACTAATGACTAATGACTGCCGACTGAATTAATGAGCCCCTACCTTTTTGCCATCACCAACAGGTGCCGGGCCGATCAAGCGTTCGAGTTCGTCAGCCTTAGAAGCCTTGGCCATTGCCGATTCCCAAGTGACTTTACCGCTCTTGTAAAGTTCAGCGAGGGCCATTTCCATCGTCCTCATCCCCAATTTTGCCCCCATTTGGATTTGAGAGTAAATCATCGGAGTTTTGCCCTCCCGGATCAAGTTAGCCATAGCTGGAGTATTTACCATGATTTCCATAGCGCAGCAGCGGCCGCCCCCAACTTTTATGACCAAATTTTGGCTGCAAATTCCCACCAAAGAGTTAGACACCTGGGCGCGAACTTGGGGTTGTTGAATGGGCGGGAACACGTCCAAAATCCGATCGATCGTTGCAGCAGCCGAATTAGTGTGCAGCGTTCCCATCACCATGTGACCCGTTTCTGCCGCCGAAATTGCCAGACCGATCGTTTCCAAGTCCCGCATTTCCCCCACGAGAATTACATCCGGATCTTCGCGCAAAGCAGCTTTCAGCGCATTAGCAAAGCTCTTTGTATCTTCGCCCTTTTGGCGCTGGTGAAACAAACTCTTGATATTAGGAAACACATATTCGATCGGATCTTCAACTGTTAGAATGTGTTCCGCCCGCGTCCGGTTGACGAGATCCAACAACGCCGCCATCGTAGTAGTTTTCCCGGAACCCGTTTGTCCCGTCACCAACAGCATACCCCTGGGTCTTTCCGTCAGATCCCGCAAAATCTGCGGCACGCCTAAAGCATCGGCGTTAGGAATCTTAGAAGCCAGAGCCCGCATACAAGCAGCCCAAGCACCCCGCTCCCGGTAGACATTGACGCGGAACCGAGCCAATCCCCGAACGCCGTAAGCGCAGTCGAGTTCCCACTCCATTTCCAACTGCTTGCGCTGCATATTGTTGAGCATTTGGAAAATTAGGATCTGCACTTCCTCAGCAGACAGAATGTCGCCGTATTGCGTCTGAGGAGTTAGTTTCCCGCTGACTCGGAAGAATATAGGCGCGCCCGCTTGGATATGTATGTCCGAACCCCCTTGCTCTACCAGGGACTCCAGTACGTCTTCAATCATCAGACCCATAGATACCTCTCCTCGATCGAATTGATAGTTATTGACCAATCTAGCTCAGTTAACAGTCAACAGTTAACTGTTGAATCAATCCAAAAAGCGTGGCGTCAAGCAGTACGGACAATCCAGCATCTCCGGCTTCAATTGCGCCTGACAAGTTTTGCAGGTAAGTCCCTGCTTGCTTTTTGCTTTCATTTCAGCCTCCAGGCCAGAGTCTGTAAACGTCACACGCTCGACTTCTTCAAAAGTAGTCGCGCCTTCCCGCACCAACTGCAAGCTGTAAGCCAGTAGCGTTTTCATCCCTTCTTCCACTGCTGCTTCCTTAATTTGCTCTGTGGGAGCTCCTTGAGTGATCAGAGTTTGAAGCCGCTCAGTATTTTTCAGGAACTCGTAAACCCCTACCCGTCCTTTGTAGCCTATGCCGCCGCACTTCCGACAAAGTTGCTCGCGTTCTGCCAGTTCCTTCCTTTCCTCCACCGGTATGGTGTTGGCTTTGTAAACAGTTAGATCAATTTCTTGAGAAGGCGACAGACCGTACTTGCCGAGTTCTGCGGCAGTAGGCTGGTAAGGAATGCAGCATTTGTCGCAAACGCGCCGCATCAGACGCTGAGCCAACACGCCCAACAGAGCGGCCGAAACCATGAACGGTTCTACGCCCATTTCTGCCAAACGCGCGATCGACCCGGCCGCGTCGTTCGTGTGCAGCGTCGTCAGCACCAAGTGTCCGGTCAAAGCAGCTTCCAGAGCCGTTTTTGCCGTTTCCTTGTCCCGCGTTTCCCCCACCAGCATCACGTCAGGGTCTTGCCGCAAAAAGGCCCGCAGAATGTTGGAAAAAGTCAAGTCTTTTTCCCGAATTACTTGACATTGGGTAATTCCTGGCAAAGCATATTCGATCGGGTCTTCCGCCGTACTGATATTAACCCCCGGATCGTTCCGTTCCGACAGAATCGAGTAGAGAGTAGTTGATTTGCCCGAACCCGTCGGCCCCGTCACCAAAATCAGTCCGAACGGACGGCTAGCACTTTCTCGCACTAAAGCCAGAGTTTCTTCGTCGGAGATTAACAAACCCAAACCCAACTGAGTGCTGGAACTGTCCAAAATCCGCAGCACGATTTTTTCGCCGTACCGGGAAGGCAAGCAGTTCACCCGGAAATCCACCGTGCGTCCCTCAAACACCCGGCGGATGCGGCCGTCTTGAGCTTGTCGGCGTTCGGCAATATCCAGGTTGGCAATAATCTTGAAACGAGCGGTAATCGATGCGACTACCTGCTTGGGAAACCGGAAATACTCTTGCAGTACCCCGTCTTTCCGCATCCGAATCCGCATGAACTCTTCTTGAGGTTCTACGTGGATGTCAGACACCTTTTCCGACAAAGCTTTAGCCAAAATGATATTGACGGCCTTAATTACCGGAGCCGCCTCAGCATCGTCCAAAGTGTTAGCGAGGTCTTCTTGGTCGGCAGTCTCCTCTTCTAGGGAGAGTTCGCCAAAATCTCCCTCCCCTAAATCCATCTTTCTCTGCTTTTCGGCTGCTGCTATTTTGGCTGCTACCTTAACTTGCTCGTCTTGATAGGCCGAAGTTATGTCCTGATAGTCGTCTGGCGTAATCACCCGTCGCTGCAAAGCCAAGCCGTGAGGCTGTAAAATCCGCCGCAAATCTTCTATGGCGTTGAGGTTGTCGGGATCTACCATTGCCACTAAAACCGCCGCCGGCTCAGTTTCAGTCTTCGCTACGGGTAAAAACCGACCTTGGTGACAAATGTCGATCGAAATCTTCAACGCCTCGAGCATAACTCCGAGTTGCTCGTTAGACATTTCGCTCATCTCCGGGTCAAATGCTTCAACGCCGTAGACTATCTTCCGTTCAAACATCTGCTGCTTCTTGTAAAGTCGCAGCAATTCTGGAGGCAACGGCTGCCCGGTAAGTGCTTCTAATACCTCAGTCAACCGCTTACCCGACTTCTGGCTTTCAATTTGAGCTTGCTTCACTTGCTCGCCGTTGACGTAACCCGACAGAATCATCTTGGTGAGAGCCGGAGGAAATTGGCTCACAGAAACTATGGATGTGGAGGAGCGAAGCGGGGATGTGCTAGTCATAAAAAACACTCAATAGGTGGGAAACTCAGTCACACAGAGTGCTGAGAGGAAAACCAAGGCGGGGTTTTAACCCCCGTATTCTTTGCTTATGGATCAGCTATAGGGGTTCTCAAGCGTTGTGAGGTATGGGGGCTTTGTCCTATGCCTATGCCCACGGAGGCCACGGAGGCCACGGAGGCCACGGAGGCCACGGAGCCCTATGAGCACCTCATGTTACTGAGAAAGGCTATATGATTTTCTTGCTCAATCCCTATCTCTACAGTGTAAGCTCGCACTCCCCTCTAAGCTTCGTCCACAAATTGACGAGATGTTGGAGGGATTTGCGGGTGCTTGCAATCAAATCTTGTTCGTTGAGTGCTAAGTTGCTTACTTACCTGATTAACTTGCGGGATACTCTCGTTATAGCGTCAGGGCACATCACTTGGAGGTTCCCCGTACCGGGAGAGAAAAGCGGGGCGGGGTGTGTCCCCCTCCCAGGCTAATTCTATTTTCCCAAATTGTTTGCTCGAATTACAGCGCCCGTGGTGGCGCGGTTAGCTGTACTAAATTAAAGATGAGCTCTGTTCTGTGATGATAGCTTTTACGAAAGCCTCGATCGCCCTTTTGAAATATATTTTGATTAATTATCTGCGATCGGTCACTGCCCGATCGTCGGCTGCATGAGCCCCCTGGGCCAATTTTGAGCAACTCTAGTTTTGGGTCAGTAAATATTACTTTGATTCTATCATGGTGTCCGAACCTTTGTGAGGTAAGCTTGACGGTTCAAAAATCTTGGCAAGAGGCAAATTAGATATCAATCGTATTTACAGATGAACACCTCCGCCAGACCAGCTAAAGTCTATCATTTGACTGGCCAAAATTCGATACTTCAAGCGACTTCGGCGGTATCCACTCAGAAAAACCACACCCCCAATTCGCATCAAGATTAACAACCTAGTATCTGAGTTACACAAGCACACAGCTAACTACTTAGTCACTCCATACAAATTGCTCTTTCTCCTGACTTGGGAAACTCAGCAAATGGTAACAAATGCCAGCGTCAGCTTGTGACTAACACAGTCTGACCGACGATAACTTTAAGTTTCTCTCGTTTTAAGTAAACATTGAAACATCAAGCCTCCTAAGTGGGAATATTGTAGTAGACTTAACAGGCAAATATACTTATAAAAATTGTTGTAAAGGCGATCGCGTTAATTAAAAATCAGGAACCAACAAACGTTGGGTTTGCCCCATTAATGCCATAATATTATACCTAAATATTTAAACGGGGCTTTGAATATTTTATGGAAAGCTTTGAGCAATGTCTCCAGGTCGGGCGAGACTTCCTCTTTTCACATTGTGCCATACACTCTAAATTAGAGTCCTCTAGATTTACCGGGTTAACTGTATCTGCTAGAATTGATAGGGTTCTGTCGCGCAGCTTTTGTCAGGAACCTCAGCTATCAGGCATGAGGCTTGAAAGAGAAATCTCGAAAGCCGTTCTGACCAGATTAAGGCTTAATTGCCTACGTTTTGAGAGTCACGACACCCTGGAATGCGTAGCTAGTTCCTTGCTCTGTCGCTGAAGGTTAAACAGTTCTAAGGTCACGCTTTACAGTGCTTTGGGCCTAACAAGCTCTCAAAACATTGTCGAAGCTAACATTACCCCGCAAGGGAGGCTCGAAAAGAGCAAAACACTATGCGTACAGGGCTGGGAAGTTTGAGGCGGTAATTGTCCCGTTGAAAGTGCAACACAAAAGCACACCGAGCCAACCAGTCCCAAGGCGGTAGTAAATCAAAAATGTAAAGCCGTCCTTTTAGGACGGGGTTTCTACCCATTTTTCTGATGATTGACGAGGAAAAACAGCAAGATCAAGATCCTAACTCAACTGGGGAAACCACCCCAGAGGGTTCGCCAATGGCAAGCGAAAATCCGGCGGCATCAGGAAACTCGAACGAATCGGCGGATTGGGAGCTCGAACTTGCTCGAGCTTATCAAAGTGCTCAGGGCGATCGCACCCCAGCAAACGCATCGGGGCCTACCGTCACCGGCAGTTCAACCAACAGTCCGACTGCAGACGCGGCGGAGCCTTGGAAGAAGGAACTGGCCCAGGCCAACGATGAAAAAGAGGCTTTAAAAACTCAGTTGCAAGCCACATCCGCTCAACTAGAAGAACTGAAAAATCAAAATCTCCGCCTAGCAGCAGATTTTGAGAACTTCCGCAGGCGTACCCAAAAGGAAAAAGAAGAGCTAGATTTACAGGCAAGGTGTCTCACGATTAAACCCCTGTTGCCGGTAATTGACAATTTCGAGCGCGCTCGATCGCACATCAAGCCGCAAACCGATGGCGAAATGAACATTCACAAAAGCTACCAAAGCGTTTACAAGCAAATGGTAGACGGCCTCAAGCAAATCGGGGTTTCTCCGATGCGCCCCGAAGGCGAACAGTTTGACCCCAACCTCCACGAAGCTCTGCTGAGCGAGCCAAGTGACGAACACGAGGAAGGAACAATTATCCAAGAACTAGAACGCGGCTACATTCTGGGCGATCGCGTATTGCGGCACGCCAAAGTGAAAGTTGCAGCGGCTGGGCTATCTGTGGTAGCCTCAGATGAAAATCCCGATAGTTCGGAAGGTTAATCGGGATACAAGCTACTGCATTCCTCAAAGTCACTTACCCCCGAATAGAATTCGGGGGTTCCAAGGTGGCAGACTCACCAACTTCTTACATTAAAGATGACTAAAAGCAGGTCAGCGCTTTATCCAAAAATTCTGAAAAATGTTTTTACCCGTCTTTGATATTGCCTGATTGACATCAAGTTTATTTCCTACAAATCAGGTCGGGTGATGCTTGTTTGAACAAGCTGAGTCGTTTTTCTTCCCCCAACCTGTAGTTGGAGGTTTCCAAACATCCCACAAAGTTTTATGAGGCGCTATGGGAAAAATTATTGGAATTGACTTAGGCACAACTAACAGTTGCGTAGCTGTGTTAGAGGGCGGTAAACCCGTCGTGATCGCCAATTCCGAGGGCGGCCGCACAACTCCGAGTATAGTAGGATTCGGCAAGGCGGGCGATCGCTTAGTAGGTCAACTAGCCAAGCGGCAAGCTGTAACTAATGCTGTAAATACTGTCTACAGTATAAAACGATTTATCGGACGGCGGTGGGACGACACGGAAGAAGAACGAGCGCGGACTCCCTATACCTGCATAAAAGGCAAAGACGATACCGTTAACGTCCAAATTCGGAACAAGGTTCACACTCCCCAAGAAATCTCGGCAATGGTACTCCAAAAGCTCAAGCAAGATGCTGAAGCTTATTTGGGACAAACTGTTACCCAAGCCGTGATTACAGTGCCAGCGTACTTCACAGACGCCCAACGGCAAGCTACTAAAGACGCCGGTACGATCGCCGGCCTAGAAGTCCTGCGGATCGTCAACGAACCGACAGCGGCAGCCCTTTCCTACGGGCTGGACAAGCAAAATATAGAACAGAAAATCTTGGTCTTTGACCTAGGCGGCGGTACTTTCGACGTTTCGATCCTGCAACTGGGAGACGGAATTTTTGAAGTCAACGCTACCTCCGGTAACAACCATCTCGGAGGAGATGACTTTGACGACTGCATAGTGCAGTGGCTGGTAGAAGCTTTCCGCACTCAAGAAGGCAGTGACCTCTCACAAGACAAAATGGCCTTGCAGCGCCTCCGAGAAGCTGCGGAAAAAGCGAAAATCGAACTCTCCAACCGGGAATCCACCTCAATCAATTTGCCCTTCATCTCTTCTGACGAGAAAGGGCCGAAGCATTTGGAAATGGAACTCTCCAAAGCTCAGTTTGAAAAACTGGTGGCTCATTTGGTGCAAGCGACGATCGATCCGGTGACTCAAGCCCTCAAAGACGCAAGTTTGACCCCCAAAGACATAGACAGGATTATTTTAGTGGGAGGCTCAACCCGGATTCCGGCAGTTCAAAAGGCAATTAGCAAGTATTTTGGGGGCGTTTCTCCCGATAAATCCGTCAATCCCGACGAAGCTGTAGCGGTAGGCGCGGCAATTCAAGCCGGGGTGCTGGGTGGTGAAGTCAAAGACTTGCTGCTGCTTGATGTGACGCCGCTTTCCCTGGGGCTCGAAACCTTGGGCGGGGTGTTTACCAAAGTAATAGAGCGCAATACAACTATTCCCACCAGCCGATCGCAAATGTACAGCACGGCGGCAGACGGGCAAACCTCGGTAGAAATTCACGTACTCCAAGGCGAGCGGGCATTGGTTAAAGACAATAAAAGTCTCGGCAAATTCCTGCTCAAAGGCATTCCCCCAGCTCCCCGCGGCGTACCTCAAATCGAAGTTACCTTTGAAATCGATGCCAACGGGATTCTCAAAGTGGCTGCTGAAGACAAGGGAACCGGAAAAGAACAAAGCATCCAAATTTCCAATACAGGGGGATTGAGCGAAACCGAAGTCGAGCGGATGCGACAAGAAGCCGAACTTTACGCCGACGAGGACATCAAGCGCGCTCTACTCGTCGAACTCAAAAATCAAGCTGACTCCCTCGTCTATAATTGTGGTGTAACTTTAAAAACCAATGCCCAACTGCTGAGCGACGAGCTCAAGGCCGAAGCGGAAACAGCCGCAGCAGCCTTGCGGGCAGCGATGACTAACCCCGACATTACAATCGAGGAACTCACCCCCGCAATCGAATCTTTCAAGCAACTGCTATACTCGCTGGGGACAGCAGTCTACGACCAAGCCCGCAGCGGGGTAGCCCCACCGGGAGCGGTTGTTGAAAGCGAGATGATGTCAGAAGTAGAATCATCAGAACCAGAAGAGGTTAAAGCGGACGACGACAGCATTTTGCTGAAAGAAGAGCTGCAGGTGGCGCCCCAAGCTCCGCCGGAACCAAAGCCGGAACCAAAGCCGGCACCAAAGCCGGCACCAAAGCCGGAACCAAAGCTGGAATCCAAGCCGGAATCCAAGCCGGAGCGACAGTCAAAACGACAGTCAAATCCACAGTCAAATCCACAGCCAAGTCCACAGTCCAATCCACAGTCAAAACAAAAACAGAAGGTTCCCGAACCAGAAGTTGATGATATGAATCCTTTCCTTTAAAACAGAAAAGCTAAAAATTAAAAGTTAAAAATTAACAATGAGAATTTTTGATTTTTAATCTGTAATTTCAGGAAAGGTAGCCCGTTTCTTTTTCGTACACTTTTTGTTATTTACCTCCAGGCAAGCAGCTCTATGGCCGGTGATTACTATGAAATATTAGGCGTTTCTCGCAGCGCAGACAAAGAAGAAATTAAGCGTGCTTACCGCCGCCTAGCTCGCAAGTACCATCCAGATGTCAACAAAGAATCCGGTGCCGAGGAGCGGTTTAAAGAAATTAACCGCGCCTACGAGGTACTCTCAGAACCAGAAACCCGCGCTCGTTTCGACCGTTTCGGCGAAGCAGGCGTCAGCGGTGCAGGCGCACCTGGTTTCCAAGACTTTGGTGACAGCTTTGCCGATATTTTTGAAAGCTTCTTTCAGGGCTTTCAGGGAGGCGTCGGCCAACAACAGCAAGGTCGCAGGCGCAGCGGGCCGGTGCGCGGAGACGATTTGCGCCTCGATTTGCGGCTGGATTTTCGGGAAGCAGTGTTTGGTGGCGAAAAAGAACTCCGCATCAAGCATCTAGAAACCTGCGAGACTTGCACGGGGACTGGCGCCAAACCGGGAACCAGACCCCAAACCTGCTCGACTTGTACCGGCAGCGGTCAAGTCCGACGCGCTACCCGCACTCCTTTCGGCAGCTTTACTCAAGTTTCAGTTTGCCCCACTTGCAACGGCACCGGGCAAGTGATTGAGGATAAGTGCGAAACTTGCGGGGGCCGGGGCCAGAAAGAAGTGATGAAAAAGCTGAAAATCACAATTCCGGCTGGGGTTGACAACGGTACTCGCTTGCGCGTTTCCAATGAAGGGGATGCCGGCAAACTGGGCGGGCCGCCCGGAGATCTTTACGTGTTCTTGGCGGTGAATGAAGACCCGCTATTTAAGCGCGACGGCATTAACGTTAGCTCGGAAGTTAAAATTAGTTATTTGCAAGCAATTTTAGGGTGCCGGTTGGAAGTGGAAACCGTAGACGGGCCGACGGAATTGTTGATTCCTAGCGGAACTCAGGCGAATACTGTTCTGACTCTTGAGAAAAAAGGGGTGCCTCGGTTGGGAAATCCAGTCAGTCGCGGCGATCATTTGATTACGGTGTCTATTGACATTCCGACTAAGGTGACGGCTGAGGAACGGGAATTGCTGATGCAGCTTGCTAAGCTGAAGGGCGATCGTACTGGTAAAGGCGGTTTGGAAGGATTTCTGGGGAATTTGTTTCAGAAATAAGCAATTTTTGACACCAATTGGTGTCAAATTTTCCTGTTTCAGGATTCCCCAGCCATTTGTTTTAGTATCTGTCAAAAAATTGTGTGCAATTGCTCACAAAAATCTCAGGTGGGACGCTTCCTGGGCATTGCGTTTCAGCAGCGCTCAAAAAAGTGAGCGCAATTGCGCTCACTTTTTTCAGAAAGAATAACAGTCTGTGTCCAATTGGACACAAAATTTTAGATTCTCCAGTTTCCAGGCAACTTGTTTAAAAAACTAAGGCTTTCAGGATTTGAGATTGCAAAAAGTATTATGAATTCAACATCGAAAATTGAAAATCCCAAATCCCCAGATGCCAAAATCGATCTGCGGGGTACTCCGTGTCCTCTGAATTTTGTCCGCACTAAACTGCGCTTGGAGCAAATGGCACCGGGTGCTGTTTTGGAAGTGTGGCTGGATGCTGGGGAGCCGATCGAACAAGTACCTGATAGTCTCAAAATGGAAGGCTACCAGATTCTGGAAACGGAATTTGTCGCGGATCAGCCGGAGTCGGGTTTTTTTTCAATGAAAGTGCAGCGCCCAGAAGACAAGGAAGCAGGATGAGCCTGAATTCACCCTCCATCGTGGGTACTGTAATTGCTGTTCAGGCTAACTTCTACCAAGTGAGGTTAGATCCCGAAGTCTCCATTGACGGGAAAAATGCTCCCCTCGCGGATTCTCCGACTCTCCTGTGCACTCGTCGCACTAGACTGAAAAAAATTGGTCAACAGGTGATGGTGGGCGATCGCGTGGTGGTAGACGAACCCGACTGGACTGACCGCCGGGGAGCAATTTCTGAAGTATTCCCCCGCCAAACAGAACTCAACCGCCCACCTGTAGCTAATGCCGATCGCATTCTCCTTGTTTTTGCCCTTGCTGAACCACACTTAGATCCGGCATCATTAACTCGGTTTTTAGTCAAGGCCGAATCTACAGGTTTAGAGGTGAGTTTGTGCCTGAACAAATGCGATTTGGTGACGCCCGATGAGTTGGAACAGTGGCGCGATCGGCTTTCAGGCTGGGGCTACGAACCCATGTTTATTAGCGTCCGCAGCGGTGCAGGAGTTCAGGAAGCTCCCGCTAAGGGTCAAAATGAAATTTTTGCCTCGGAACCGCATTTAAATGACTTAGCGGAGAAAATAGAGCCATCTCGGCTGAGTTCTGAGGATAACCCCCAACTTCCAAATTCGGTCAAGGCGTTACATCCGTTAAACCCCGTACATAGCCCGTTGCCGAACTTGCTTCTAGACCACCTGCAAGGAAAAATAACGGTAATTTGTGGCCCTTCTGGCGTTGGCAAGTCCAGCTTAATCAACCAACTGATCCCGGCCCTGAATCTGCGAGTGAACGCTGTTTCCGGCAAACTCGGCCGCGGCCGCCACACGACTCGCCACGTCGAACTATTTGAACTTCCCGGCGGCGGACTTTTGGCCGATACTCCGGGCTTTAATCAGCCGGCTCTCGAATGCGATCCCTCAGAGTTAGCGGAATATTTCCCAGAAGCGCGCCAGAGGCTAGCTTTGGGTAGCTGCCAGTTTAGCGACTGTTCGCACCGAGACGAGCCTAACTGTGTGGTGCGGGGAGCTTGGGAGCGCTATGAGTATTACTTGCAGTTTCTCGAAGAGGCGATCGTCCGCCAACAAGCTCTGCAAAACTCTAGCAGTGCCGAATCGAGTTTGAAGCAGCAAACCAAGTCGGATGGTACGCAGCATTACGAACCGAAGCTGCAAACAAAAAAATATCGCCGCTCTTCCCGCCGCCTTCAACACCAATCGCTGCAAAATATGTGTCAAGATTTAGACGAGTTGTGAGGAAGTCGCCGCCCATCGCGCGCCGGCACTAGAAAACAGTACCAAGACTTACCCGGAAACCGGGTTTGCTCGACGAAAATACTTCGTTGTACCCCGATGCCCATTTCCCAAAATCGGCTTTCTTTAGTCGCGAGTGCGTAAGTCCTGAGTACATTAATAGCTAAAATTAAATGGCCTTAGATTTGTTAAAAAAAGTAGAACAGAAGCAAAAGTTAGCGGGTACTGCAGGAGCAAAAATATTGTGAATATTCAAGAACTGTTTCAAAAAGGCGGCCCCGCCATGTGGCCCCTGTTGCTGTTATCGATTTTATCTTTGAGTACAATTATCGAGCGCTTGTGGTTTTGGGCAAGCCTCCTGAGCAAAGAAAAGCAGATAGTTAACCGGATTCTTGAAGCGGCTCGCAGCGATTGGGGGGCTGCTAACGAGATTGCCAGACAAGCTAACCGACAGCCGATCGGGCGATTTCTTTCTGCACCCCTGCGGCTCTACAATCCCGAACCAGACTTATTTCGACTTGCACTCGAAGCTGCAGCCGATGAAGAGTTGGCTTCGATGCGCCGCGGTGACAAAATCTTAGAAGCTACGATCGCTCTAGCCCCGTTGCTGGGCTTGCTGGGAACAGTTTTGGGCTTGATTAACTCGCTCAGTTCCATCCGTCTGGGCGACATCGGCACGGCGGCAACAACTGGCGTAACTTTGGGGATTAGCGAGGCGCTGATCACGACTGCTACTGGGATGATAGTAGCAATTTTTAGCTTGGCCTTTTATAGGATATTTCAAGCTTTTTTGTTCAACCAGGCCAAAATATTTCGCAAAGCTGGAAATGAACTGGAATTGCTTTACAGGCAATACTGGCCTGCAGCTAATGCTAAGGGTCGAGCACCCGGTGCAGAATACAGCAATTCTTCTTTTGGTGCAGATGGTTTGAACAGGCGTTCTCTCAATTCTCAAGAATCGGGAGAACGGAATCGGGAGCCGAAATTGAAAGGTTCCGATCCGGCTGAAGATTCACCTTCTAATAATTAGAATCAAGGAGAACTGATGAAGATTAATCTAGATACTCCTGCGGAAGAGGCTCGGATTGAACTGGTGCCTTTAATTGACGTGATCTTTTGCATTCTGACGTTTTTTCTCCTGGCGGCTTTGCAACTGACTCGGCAGCAAGCCATTAATGTGGATTTGCCTAAAGCGAAGACAGGACAAGTACAGATGCGAGAGATGCTGATTGTCAGCATTGACGATTTCGGTCAAACTTATATCGACCAATTGCCTGTTAATTACCAACAACTCGATCGAGTTTTAAAGAGTTTCCAAAGCCAAAATCCTACGGGGTTGATGGTGCTGTACGCTCCTCAAAATGCTAGATATGCCAAAGTTGTCGAGGTTTTAGACAAATTGAGAGAGGTAGGGGGCGATAGAGTTGCCCTGGCAACTCTTCCTAGTTCGGCTCCCTCCCCATTGCCCAATACCTCGCTTCCCAATTCTGGCATTCCTGCGGCACCTGCGATCGGCAATTCCGGTCAACCCCTGCCGTCTCCTGTGCCTCCGGGGCAGCAACAGTTCAACCCCAATCAGTTTCAATCCCCTCTCCCCACTTCTGGGCAGCAGCAGTTCAATCCGAATCAGTTTCAATCCCCTCTCCCGGCTCCACAGCAGCCTAGTAACTTTGGGGCAAATCAGGGCATTCCTCCGGTTTCGCCTGCACCCGCTGCTCCCAATTTCAGACCCGGAATCGCCACTCCACCGCAGGATGGCGGGCCCTCGAATTAGTTAGGAAGAAGGTTCGGCAACGGATTGTGTAACGGAGGTAACGGATGTAACGGATGTCAGTCCGATGGAAGTCGAAAGAAGGGAGAAGGAAGAAGGGAGAACAGAGAAATAGAAATTTTCCCAATCTCCCCATCTGCCCCTCTCCCCATCTTCCACTCTCCTCATCTCCCCCTCTCCCCCTCTCCCCCTCTCCCCCTCGCGGAGAGAATCTCCGCCGGATTTGGTATAAAGGGCTTCAATTCTTTTGGTTCGTACTGAGCCTTTTTTCTCTTGACAAGTAGATACACTTGTATATGCCTGCGGAAGGAACTTTTGCAGACATCTCGGCATCTCTATCCCTAAGTAAGTTATTTCTTAGGACATATGGTAATTTTGTCAAATCATTGTTACCTTTTGTAATATAGACTAAAGCCAGATGGGAAATCGGGCATCCCGAAACCAATGGTCGATCGCTGAAACAACTTACAAATCTGGTTAATCCAGGTGTTCACTTTTAAGTCACCTTTACTTACAGAGGAGTCAAAGTCATGAGCCAACCAGCAGAATTGTCTTTGGAACAGCAATTTAGCCTGTGTTCCTTCAAAACACAGGTAAGTGACATGAGCCGTGAACAAGCTCAGGAGTTTTTGGTCAAGCTTTACGAGCAAATGATGCTACGAGAAACCATGTACCGCCATTTTCTGAAACACCACTGGGGTTTAGAACCTAACCCAGGCGTTGAATAACCAAGAGTCGCAGTCGGCGACCTCCGTCTCTTACTCTGTTCCCTCAAGCGGAAAGGAGTTGGGGGTGATGGGGCGTCACTCGAAGGCAGAAGGTAGAAGGCATCTGTACAGACGTGAGGAAAATTTTACAATTCCTTTGTGGATTTCACTGAATGTGGAAGTCGAGGTCAGCAGTTTGTCGATCGACACCACCGGAGATCGCAAAGATAATTTATCGCGCCTCGCCTCGAAAATTGGATAACTCTTAATAATAAGTGTTAATTTTTTAACCCATTAAAATTTTTAACTATTAAATATATTTGTCTTTAGTTGCAGCGGATGAGGTCTGACAGCAATGGCGCTAGTCGGACATCTGAGCGCGACCTGCTACACAAATACTAGACAAGTCTCGACATTTGCTTCTTACTTCATCGGGAGCATGGGAGCGGTTATCCCTCAG